>DATLUU010000127.1:0-5102 GCA_035577885.1 Verrucomicrobiia bacterium | reverse complement strand
GCTCACGCACACCGGCTTCGATGCGAAGCACGCATCCGAGTTCGAGGCCCAGATCGCGGAGGCGCTCCCGAAATGAGACGACGGAAGCTGATCGCGCTGATGTTGCTCGCGGGGCTCGGCATCCCGGGCTGTGCCACGGTGCACCCCTGGGACCGCGACCTGATGGCCAAGCCGACGATGCGCTTCGTGCCGCTGCGGCACGAGATGGCGGTGGACGACCACATCTACTTCAGTAAGGAAGGCTCGACCGGCGGCATGGACGCGGCGGGCGGGGGATGCGGGTGCAACTAGCGCCCTCGCCCGCGTCGAGCATCCGGCAGCGACTGGGCGCCGCCGCCTGCCTGCTGCTCGCGGGCAGCGTGCCCGCCGCGGCGCAGACATCGGTCGCGCCCGGCTGGCAGCTGGAGACGACCGGGCTCTTCTACGGTGAGCAGGCGCGAGCGCGCGTGGTCGAGCCCATGGCACGCCTGGCGCGGCAGTTCGCGAACGGCCGCGCGCTGTCGCTGGGGCTCGCGGTGGACGCGATCACCGGCGCCTCGCCGACCGGTGGACTCCCGACCGGCCAGGTGCAGACCACCACCAGCGCCTCGGGCCAGGCCTCCACGACCACCGCGGGCGGGCTGCCCACGCACGCGTTCCAGGATCTACGCGGCGCCGTCGACGTCGGCTGGGTGGAGCCGCTCGGCACGCTCGTGAGCGCCAGCACGAGCGCGCACTACTCGCAGGAGAAGGACTACGCCTCGCTCGGCGGCGGGCTCAAGACCTCGGTCGATCTCCTCGGCCGGCTCGTGACGCTGACCGTGGGCGGCGGCTTCAACCGCGACCGCGTGTTCCCGACCGGCGGCACGGCGGTGGGCCTCGCGCCCGATTCCACACCTCGGCTTCCCGGCGACAACGCGAAGGAGGTGCGAACGGGCCTGGTCGGGCTGTCGCGCGTGGTGAGCCGGCGCTGGCTCCTTGGCGCCACCGGCTCGCAGACGCGCGAGACCGGCTACCTCACCGATCCCTACAAGGTCGTGAGCCTGGTCGACCCGGTGACGCAGCTGCCGGTGGCGCAGGTCAACGAGCAGCGCCCCAGCGAGCGCACCCGGGACGACGTACTCGGCAGCTCGGTCTATCACTTCGAGCAGGACATCTTCTACATGAACTACAGGTATTACTGGGACGACTGGGGGGTGCGATCGCACACGCTCGACATGAAGGTCCGCCACGACCTCTCGAGCGAGTCCTGGGTGCAGCCGCACGTGCGTCTCTACGCGCAGAGCCCGGCGCGGTTCTTCGTCTTCGGTCTCACGCAGGGCCAGCCGCTTCCCGAGTTCGCGTCCGCGGACGAGCGCCTGGGACCCCTGCGCACGGCGACGTTCGGCGCCACCTACGGGTTCCACGTGCCCGGCCACCGCGGCGAGTTCACGCTCCGGGCGGAGTACATGTACCAGTGGCTCGTGGGCCGGCCCCCGACCGCGATCGCCCCGATCCCCGGCACCGGCGGCGGCGACAACGTCCGGCGCTCGATCGCGGCCGAGGACGACGGCTCGAACGGTGGCGGCCAGCACCTGGGGACCAACATCGGCACGCTGCTCATCGGTTACACGGTGCCGTTCTGAGTTCCGCGGTGGGCCTGGAGCACCGCGAGGACTACTTCCTCGGGCGCTTCGAGGCCATGGCCAGCCCGTGCGAGCTGCTGGTCGACTCCGATGACGAGCGCACCGCGCGCGCGGCGCTCGAGGCGGCGAGCGCGGAAGCGCTCCGCATCGAGCGGAAGTTCAGCCGCTATCGCGCGGACAACATCGTCCACGCCATCAATCACTCGGCGGGCTGTCCGGTGGAGGTGGACGAGGAGCTGGCCGGGCTGCTCGATTACGCCGCTACCTGCCACGAGATCTCCAACGGCCGCTTCGACATCACCTCCGGCGTGCTGCGGCGGGTGTGGACGTTCGACGGCCGCGAGCACGCGCCCGATCCGACCGCGATCGCGGCCGCGCTCGCGCTCGTCGGCTGGGAGCGCGTCACCTGGCGCGATCGCAGGATCACGCTGCCCGCGGGGATGGAGATCGATCTCGGCGGGCTCGGCAAGGAGTACGCGGTGGACCGCGCCGCAGCGCAGGTCGCCGCGGTGACGGACGCCGCGTTCCTCGTCAACTTCGGTGGTGACCTGTTCGCGAGCGGCCCGAGGCGCGGGGGCCAGCCGTGGCTCGTGGGCGTGGAAGACCCCGCGGCACCGGGTTCCGGCCAGAAGCTCCGCCTCGAGCTCACCCGCGGCGCGCTCGCGACCAGCGGCGATGCGCGGCGCTACGTCATGGTGGGCGGCCGCCGCCTCGGCCACATCCTCGACCCGCGCACGGGCTGGCCCGTGGAGGGCGCGCCACGTTCGGTGACGGTCATGGCCGACCGCTGCACCGAGGCGGGCACGCTCGCCACGCTCGCGATCCTGCGCGGGCCCGACGCCGCTCGCTTCCTCGCGGACCAGGGCGTGCAGCACTGGGTGGTGGAGTGAGGTAGGCTGCTGGCTCGCGGCCGCGCGACGGTTTCGCCGCGAGTGGGAGAGCAGGCATGCAGAAGCGCAAGCTGGGAAGAAACGGCCTCGAAGTGTCCGCGATCGGGCTCGGGTGCATGGGGATGAGCTTCGCTTACGGCCGCCCCGAGGAGCGCGACGAGCGCGAGTCGATCGCCACCATCCATCGCGCCATCGAGCTGGGCGTGACGTTCTTCGACACCGCCGAGGCGTACGGGCCCTACACGAACGAGGAGCTGCTGGCCCGCGCGCTCGCGGGCAAACGTGACCGCGTGGTGATCGCGACCAAGTTCGGGTTCACGTTCGATGACAAGGGCGCGATCGCCGGCACCGACAGCCGCCCGGCCCACATCCGTGAAGTGGTCGAGGCCTCCCTCACGCGGTTGAAGACGGACCACATCGACCTGCTCTACCAGCATCGCGTGGACAGGAACGTGCCGATCGAGGACGTCGTCGGCACCATGGCGGCGCTCGTGCGCGAGGGGAAGGTCCGCCACCTCGGGCTCTCCGAGGCCGGCGAGCAGACGATCCGCCGCGCGCACGCCGTGCACCCGATCGCGGCGGTCCAGAGCGAATACTCCCTGTGGGAGCGGAACCTCGAGCCGCGCATCGTGCCGCTGCTGCGCGAGCTCGGCATCGGCCTCGTGCCGTTCGCGCCGCTCGGCCGTGGGTTCCTCACCGGCGCGGTGAAGCGCGCCGAGGAGTATCCCGAGGGCGACTATCGTCGCGGCGACCCGCGCTACCAGGGCGAGAACTTCGACGCCAACGTGCGCGCCGCCTCGGCCGTGCGCGACATCGCCTCGAAGCGTGACGCCACGCCGGGCCAGGTGGCGATCGCGTGGCTGCTCGCCAAGGGTCCCGACGTGGTGCCGATCCCCGGCAGCAAGCGGCGCCAGCACCTCGAGGAGAACGTGGGCGCGGCCGAGGTGACGCTCGGCGCGCAGGAGATGGCGGCGCTCGACGCGGCGCTGGCGCCGGGGAAGGTATCCGGGCCGCGCTACAACCCGAGGCAGATGTCGATGGTGGATCGTTAGAGCCGCTTGCGACCGTGCGCATCGGCATCCTCGGCTCGGGGCTGATGGGTGGGAAGCTCGGCACGCTGTTCGCGAGGGCCGGGCACCACGTGGTGTTCAGCTACGCGCGCAGCCCACGCAAGCTCGAGCGGCTCGCGCGTGCGGCGGGCCCGCGCGCGAGTGCGGGGACGGTGCGCGAGGCCACGAGCGCCTCCGACGTGCTGCTGCTCGCCGTCCACTGGTCGCGCATGGACGACGTGCTGAAGCAGGCGGGGCCGCTCCGCGGCAAGGTGGTCGTGAGCTGTTCGCTGCCCATGAGCGCCGACGACGGCGAGCTGGTGGTCGCGCACACGTCCTCGGGCGCCGAGGTGCTGGCGAAGCGGCTCCGGGGCGCTCATTTTACCGCCGCGTTCGGGACCATCCCCAGCGAGGTGCTGTTCGACGTGTTCGCGCGCCGGCGGCGGAAGCCGCGGCCCTCGATGCTCTTCTGCGGCGACGACGCGACCGCGCGGCGCACGGTGACGCGACTGATTCGCGACCTCGGTTTCGACCCGGTGGACGCGGGCCCGCTCCGGAGCGCGCGCTTCCTCGAGCCGTTCACGCTGCTGATCGCCCGGCTCGCGTACGAGGGCAAGCGCGGCCCCAGGCTCGCCTATCGTTTCCAATGGATGGAGAGGCCCTGAACCCCGCGGCTGCATCTGCTAGCATCGCCGCGTAGCGAGGGCGATGGAGTTCGCCTCGAACCGCCCGGGCCCCGGGCTGATGACTCCTACCGGTCACGGTGGGGGTCGTTTTCATATCGGCGGCGGGAGGGACGATGGAGCGAGTGTTGCTGGTGGGTGCGGGCGGGTTCCTGGGCACGGTGCTGCGCTACCTGGTCGGCGGCTGGGTCGGCCGGCTCAGAGCCGGATGGACGTTCCCGGTGGAGACGATGATCATCAACGTCTCGGGATGCGTGGTGATCGGCCTGCTCGCGGGCTTGAGCGAGACGCGCGGGATCTTCACCGGCTCCACGCGCGCGTTCCTGTTCATCGGCGTGCTCGGCGGCTACACCACGTTCTCGACGTTCGGCTACGAGACGTTCCAGCTGCTGCGGGACGCGCAGTGGCCCGCGGCCGCGGCGTCCGTGGCGCTCCAGGTCGGGCTCGGGATCGGCGGCGTGTGGGCGGGCCACTCGCTCGCGCGCCTGGCGGGGTGAAGATGAGCATTCCAGAAGACGGCTACCTGCTCCGGATCTTCGTCGGCGAGAGCGACAAGCACGAAGGGAAGCCGCTCTACGAGTGGCTGGTCTTGAAGGCCCGCGAGGCCGGCATCGCCGGCGCCACCGTGCTCCGCGGCATCGAGGGCTTCGGCGCGCACAGCCGGCTCCACACCGCGAAGATCCTGCGACTTTCCGAGGACCTGCCGATCGTGGTCGAGATCGTCGACGCGCTCGAGAAGATCGAGGCGTTCATGCCCACCGTGGATCACGCCATCGACGAAGGACTGGCCACACTCGAGCGCGTGAAGGTGCGGTTCTACCGGGGTGGGAAGCTCAAGGACGCCCGCTGAGCGGTCGAGCACTCAAGGCCCAAGTC
>DATLUU010000126.1:0-3211 GCA_035577885.1 Verrucomicrobiia bacterium | reverse complement strand
GTTCTTCCAGACGCTTTCGGACGGCAGCCTGATCCCGTCCAACACCGAGTACCGCTCGGTGGCTTCGCCGTCGGTATCGCTGATCGGCGACCACACGCTGTTCGGCAGCTCGGGGCCCGTCAACGGCTCGCGCTGGAACCTCACCTACGCGCAGTCGATCGCCTGGTTTCCCAACGCGCTCCAGTACCGCACGGTCACGTACGACTACCGGCGCTACGCGGACCTCACCCACGGCTACTCGTTCGCCTCGCGGCTCCTGACGGGGGTGAGCGGCGGCCGCAACCCGCAGGTGTTCCGGATCGGCGGCTACAACACGCTGCGCGGCTTCCCGGACTTCACGCTGCTCGGCACGCGGCTCGCGATGGGCAGCCTCGAGCTGCGCTTCCCGTTCATCCAGGACCTGGGCGTGGTGGGCCCGCTCCCGGTCGGCCACATGGCGGTCCGGGGCGCGGTGTTCACCGACTTCGGGTCGGTCTGGTACGGCGACACCACGCCGCGCTTCGGCGAGGTCACGAACGGCGTCTGGCACCTGAAGGACCCGTTCTGGTCGTTCGGCACCGGCATCCGCACCTGGCTGCTCGGCATGCCGATGAAGCTGGACGTCGCCTGGGCCACGAACATGCAGTTCGTGGCGCGGCCCAAGTGGTACTTCAGCATCGGACCGGAGTTCTAAAGCTCCGCTGCAGATGGCCCGATGACCTCGAGGCCCGGCCGGGTCCGGCCACCTTTCGGGTGGCCGGGCCCGTACCATCCGGGTTAAGCTCATTCTTTGGTCCGGAGCTGTCCGCGGGTCGATCCGGCTCGCTCGAGGCTCCACTGCACACACGATCTCGGCGGGTCCATGAGACGCATGGGGCTCGTCGCGGTCACCACGCAGGAAGGAACCCGGCATGACCATGCCCAGGAACGCCGCCCGCATCGAAGTCTCGAGCCGGCAGCCGCGCACGTTCGACGCCCCGCGCATGCCCGATGGCCACCGCGCCCCGGTGAGCACCTACTTCGGGCGCCACGTCCTCGATCTCATCAAGCTGCGCGAGAAGCTGCCGCGTGAGATCTACAACGCGCTGCTCTCGACGCTCAAGCACAACACGCCGCTCACGCGCGAGGTCGCCGACTCGGTGGCCTCGGTGGCGCGCGACTGGGCGGTGTCGCACGGCGCCACCCACTTCACGCACTGGTTCCAGCCCATGACCGGGCTCACCGCGGAGAAGCACGACAGCTTCGCGGACCTGAACGTGCAGCAGTCGGGCGAGCTGCGCGTGCTGGAGAAGTTCTCCGGCTCGCAGCTCTGGCAGAGCGAGCCCGACGCCAGCTCGTTCCCCTCGGGCGGCATGCGCAGCACGTTCGAGGCGCGCGGCTACACGGCGTGGGACCCGAGCTCGCCGATGTTCCTGGTCGAGGGCACGAACGGGCGCACGCTGTGCATCCCCAGCGCCTACATCAGCTACCACGGCCACTCGCTCGATCACAAGACGCCGCTGCTGCGCTCGCTCGACGCGCTGTCCAGGCACGCCGCCGCGTTCTTGAAGCTCCTCGGCGACGTCGACGTGAAGAGCGTGGCGGCGACGATGGGCTGCGAGCAGGAGTACTTCCTCGTCGACCGCACGCACCACGCGCTGCGGCCCGACTTCGTGCTCGCCGAGCGCACGCTCCTCGGAGCCTCCTCGGCGCGCCACCAGCAGTTCGAAGACCACTACTTCGGATCCATCCCCGCGCGCGCGCTCGCGTTCATGGAGGAGATGGAGTACGAGATGCTGCGACTCGGCATCCCCGTGCGCACGCGGCACAACGAGGTGGCGCCGATGCAGTTCGAGATGGCGCCGATCTTCGAGGACGTGAACCTGGCGAACGACCACAACGTGCTCGCCATGGACGTCGCGCGCCGGGTCGCGCTGCGGCACGACTTCGTGTGCGTGCTGCACGAGAAGCCCTACGCGGGCATCAACGGCAGCGGCAAGCACTGCAACTGGTCCATGGCGACGGATCGCGGCGAGAACCTGCTCGAGCCCGGCAAGACCCCGCACCAGAACCTGCGCTTCCTCGCGTTCCTCGCGGTGTGCCTGAAGGCGGTCCACGACTACTCGGTGGCGCTGCGCTGGTCGGTCTCGGGTTCGAACAACGACCTGCGGCTGGGCGCGAACGAGGCGCCGCCGGCGATCCTGTCGGCGTTCGTGGGCGAGCAGCTCACCGACATCCTCGCGCGCTTGATGAAGGGCGAGGCGGCGAAGGATCCCGAGCACTTCCTGCTCGAGATGGGCGTGGGCAAGCTGCCGACGCTGGCGAAGGACAACACCGACCGCAACCGCACCTCGCCGTTCGCGTTCACCGGCAACAAGTTCGAGTTCCGCGCCGTGGGCAGCTCGATGAACTGCGCGGTGCCGATGACGGTGCTGAACGCCGCGGCCGCGGCGGCGCTGGCGGAGATGACCGAGCGGCTGAAGAAGAAGCTCGGCTCGGATCCCAAGCACCGCGACCAGGCGGTGGCCGATCTGCTGCGCGAGGTGTTCACCGAGACCGCCACGGTGCGCTTCGAGGGCAACGGCTACAGCGAGGAGTGGAAGCACGAGGCCGAGCGTCGCGGCCTGCCGAACCTCACCGACACCGCGGCCGCGCTCGGCGAGGTGATGAAGCCCGAGGAGCACCGGTTCCTGATCGACATGGGCGTGCTCTCGCAGCTCGAGGTGGACGCGCGCTTCAATGTCGCCGCCGAGCGCTACATCAAGCAGGTGACGCTCGAGGCGGAGACGATGCTCGATCTCCTGAACAGCGCCGTCGTCCCCGCCGTGGAGCGCCAGCTCTCGATGACCGGCAGCGCCTGGCGCGTGCTCTCCGAGGCGGCGGGCACGGCGAAGGGCTCGGCCTACGGCAAGCGCGTCTCGGCGCTGGCCAGCGGGCTCGAGTCGCTGCAGGAGGGGATCGGGAAGATCCAGGGCCTGCTCTGTAGTCTGCACCACGGCCACGACGAGCTGGCCACGTGCCGCACGCTCGGCGCGCAGATGCGGCCGCTGATGCAGGAGGTGCGGGCCACGGCGGACAAGCTCGAGGCGTGGGTGGACGACGAGCACTGGCCGCTGCCCAAGTACCGGGAGATGCTGTTCGTCAAGTAGGACGTCGCAGGCGCGGACGGGCCGCCGAGGCGGCCCGTCCGCGTTCAGAAGAGCCCGTCGGGGGAGACCCCGGCGGCCCATTTCGCTAGACTCGGCCGATGCGG
>DATLUU010000125.1:0-3751 GCA_035577885.1 Verrucomicrobiia bacterium | reverse complement strand
CTGCTGTTCGACCAGAACCTGGGCACGGGCTTCTACAACCCCACCCGCGGCGGCGACCCGGTGCTGTGGCAGCACCTGTTCTGGTTCTTCGGCCACCCCGAGGTGTACGTGGTGCTGCTGCCGGCCATGGGCATCGTCGCCGAGGTGATCACCGTGTTCGCGCGGAAGAAGATGTTCGGGTACAAGACCGTCATCTACACGGTGGTCGCGACCGGCGTGCTGTCGTTCTTCGTCTGGGCACACCACCAGTTCGTGGCCGGCATCGACCCGCGCATGGCGAACGTGTTCACGGTCACCACCGTGATCATCTCCATTCCCATCGCCGAGATGTGCTTCCTCTACATCGCCACGCTCTACGGCGGCTCGATCACCTTCACCACGCCGATGCTGTGGGCGCTGGCGTTCATCGCCGAGTTCCTGATCGGCGGCGTGACCGGCATCTACCTCGGCGCCTCGGGCGCGGACATCTTCTTCCACGACACCTACTTCGTGGTCGCGCACTTCCACTACACGTTCTACCCCATCGCCATCATCGGCACGCTCGCCGGGATCACGTTCTGGTTCCCGAAGATCTTCGGCAAGATGATGAACGAGACGATGGGCAAGATCCACTTCTGGGGCACGATCATCCCGTTCAACTTCATCTTCATCCCCATGTTCTTCCTCGGGATGGAGGGCGAGCACCGGCGCATCTACGACTACACGAACTTCCCGGACCTCGCGAACCCCTGGGCCGTGTCGATGCGCATCACCTCCACGGTGGCGCTGGTGGTCATGCTGCTGTTCCAGTTCATCTTCCTGTTCAACTTCATCTACAGCATGCTCCGCGGGCCCAAGGCGGAGAAGAACCCGTGGAAGTCGAACACGCTCGAGTGGACCGCGGATTCGCCGCCGCCGCACGGCAACTGGCGCGAGATGCCCACCGTGTACCGCGGCCCGTACGAGTACGCCACCCCGGGCCGCGAAACCGACTACTGGCCCCAGGACGAGAGGGCTTGAGCCGATGAGCGTGAAGACCATCGCCACGCAGCGCGCGAGCATGAACATCCCCACCGGCCGGCTGGCCGTGTGGTGGGTGCTGGTCTCGGAGATCGTGATCTTCGGCGGCGTGCTGGTGAGCTACCTGATGCACCGTCTCGGCCACCCCGAGTGGGGCGAGCAGGCCGCGTACACGAACATGTGGATCGGCGCCACGAATACGTTCGTGCTCCTGACCTCGAGCCTGTCCGCGGTGCTCGCGCACCAGGCGGCGGAGAAGGGCGACGGGCCGAAGGCGGCGAGGCTCCTCTACCTCACGGTCCTCGGCGGGCTCACGTTCCTCGTCATCAAGTCGTTCGAGTGGACCCACGAGATCCGCGAGGGCTTCGTGCTCCAGTCCGGCGGGTTCTGGTCCTACTACTACACCGCCGCCGGGCTGCACGCGTTCCACGTCATGGCCGGCATGGGCGTGATCCTGTGGGTGGCGAACGACGCCAAGAAGAACCAGGAGCTGCACCGCGTCGAGAACGTGGGCATCTACTGGCACTTCGTCGACATCGTCTGGATCTTCCTGTTCCCGCTGCTCTACATCGCCAAGTGACGGAGACCGCGCGTCCATGACCTCCACCGCACACGCCCCCGCCCACGGCACCGCCCATGGCTCGGCGCACGGGCCCGGCGACGCACACGCCCCGCACCGCAACTACGTCAAGATCTGGGGCATCCTCTGCGCGCTGCTCGTCGTGAGCGTCGTCGGCCCCATGCTCGGCATCCGCTGGGTGATGCTGATCACCGCGTTCGGCGTGGCGCTGGTCAAGGCCTACATGGTGGCGAAGAACTTCATGCACCTGGACATCGAGAAGCCGATCGTCCACTGGATCCTGCTCGTGGCGCTGGCGCTCATGGTGCTGCTCTACGGCGCGCTCGCCCCCGACGTGCAGAAGGGCGAGGGCTCGGGCTGGAAGAAGGACGCGGGGTTCCACCACAGCTTCGTGACCTCGAAACCGCACGAGGCGGGCGAGCACGAGAAGCCCGAGAATGCGGAGCATGGCAAGCCCTGAGCTGCACGTCGTCCACTCGCCGCCCCGGCGAGGGTTCACCGATCACGCGCTGTTCGGCATGGCGGTGTTCGTGTTCACGGAGATCATGCTGTTCGCCGGGTTCATCTCGGCGTACGTGATCGTCCGCAATGCCGTCATGCCCGGCCTGTGGCCGCCGCCCGACCAGCCGAGATTGCCGTTCGAGCGCACCGGGCTCAACACCGCGGCGCTGCTCGCGAGCGGCGTGCTGGTGTGGACGGCGCACCGCGCCGCCAGCCGCCGCGGGCCGGCCGCCGCGCGGCTCCCGCTCTCGCTCGGCCTCGCCCTCGGGGCGCTGTTCGTCGTGCTCCAGGGTGCGGAGTGGGTGAGCCTGCTCAGGCAGGGCCTGACCCTCGAGTCGAGCCAGGTCGGGTCCTTCTTCTACTTGATCATCGGCACCCACGCCCTGCACGCGGTGTGCGCGCTGGGCCTGCTCGCCTGGTGCTGGGCGGGGCTCGTCGCCGGCAGCTTCCGTCCCGCGCGCTTTGGCGCCGTGCAACTGCTATGGTACTTCGTGGTGCTCGTATGGCCCGTCCTCTGGCTGGTGGTCTACCGATGACTCGACGGTTGACACATCTCCCGCTCACTTCGTTCGCCCGCGCGAGCACGTGGGGCGTTGGGCTCGCCGGTCTGGTCCCGGCCCGGGCGTTCGCGTGCGCCGTGTGCGGGGGCGGCAACCCCGCGAACCGGTTCGCGTTCTTCGCCAGCACCATCGCGCTCTCGCTGCTGCCGCTGGGCCTGTTCGTGGCGGGGTTCCTGTGGCTGCGCGCCCGGGGCGCCTCCGAGTTCGTGGAGCGCGACGCCACGCGCCCGGCGCTCGTCGACCCGACTTCCCGAGACAACGGAGAACCGCACCCGCCGCCCGTCCCGGCGGCCTGACCGCCGGAATCCCCCGCCGAGCCGCGGCCCGATCGGGCTGTTCCCCCCGGACTCGTGCGAACCTTCGTGAGCGGCTCGCGCCGCCGGAGGCCGCATGTCCGAGCCCGAGCCCGTTCGTAGCGCCACCCCGCCGCCCGCCCTGCGCGTGGTCGAGACCGCGCTCTATTTCGACGGCACAGAGGCGCTGCGCGCGGCCGCGGCGTTCTATCGCGACACGCTCGGCCTGCACCTCATGTCCGAGGGCGACCGCCTGGTCTCCGTGGACGCCGGCGGCGGCACGGTGCTGCTGCTCTTCCACCGCGGCGAGACCGCGAAAGGCCTGCGCTGGCCCGGAGGCTGGATCCCGCCCCACGACGGCTCGGGCCCTCTCCACGTCGCGATCGGCGTCGCCGCGGACCAGCTCGAGGCGTGGGAACGCTGGCTCGCCGCGCGCGGCGTCGAAGTGGAGAGCCGCGTGACCTGGTCGCGCGGGGGCAGGAGCCTCTACTTCCGCGACCCGGGCGGGCACTCGATCGAGCTGGTCACGCCGGGCACCTGGGACAACTTCTGATGGCGGAAGACCAGGAGTCGCCGCCACCCGGCCCCTCGCGTCACGAGCGCGTGAAGCAGGTGTTCATGGACGCGCTCGATGCACCGCCCGGCAAGCGGGCGGCGTTCCTCACCATGGCCTGCGAGGGCGACGAGCAGCTCCGGCGCGAGGTGCTGGAGCTGTTCGTCGCCCTCGCAGGCCATGGTGAGGAACGCCGCCCGCTTGCCGGGCGGCGCATCGAGCGCGTCCATGAACACCTGCTTCACGCGCTCGTGGCGCGAGGAGA
>DATLUU010000124.1:0-3547 GCA_035577885.1 Verrucomicrobiia bacterium | reverse complement strand
GGGCCGTTCAAGCTCTCGGAGGGCGTGAACGGCGCCACCGCGTGGCGCACCGATCCCACGACGGGCGTGGTGCGGGCGCTCGCCGACCACGATCTCGACCAGGCGCTCGCGAGCGCGTGGTTCGAGGGCGAGCGCTGGGCCGAGGCGGGCGAGGGCGGCGGCAGCGTGAGCCTCGCCGGGAAGGAGCGCGACTCGCTCGGCACCTACACGGTGCTCGAAGTGGCGCCGCCGGATCTCGCCGGTGGCGGCCGGCCCGTGTCCGCGCGCCGGCTCTGGTTCGATGACCAGACCGGCCTGCTCGCGGTGATGCGCTCGAAGGACGACCAGCGCGAAGTGTTCACGCGGCTCTCGGACTGGCGCACGTCCGCCGGCCGCAAGCGCTCGTTCGTGAACGAGTCCGGGGTGCTGAGCATGCCCGCGAACCAGGTGAAGGCGGTCGCCGACACCCTGCTCGCGAACGTCGCCGTCGAGGGCCTGCCGTTCTCGCCCCCACAGGCGCCGCCGCCGGGCGGGCCCGCTCCCGTGACCTGGCTCGCCACGCCGGGCACCGCGAAGCTGCCGTTCGACTACCGCGCGCGCCACGTCTGGCTCAAGGCCAGCGTCAACGGCGGTGCGCCGGAGAACTTCCTCTTCGACACCGGCGCCAGCGTCACCGTGATCGACAGCGGCTGGGCGGCGACGCACGGGTTGAAGACCCAGGGCCGGATGCAGGCGGCGGGCGCGGGCGCGGCCGGCGGCGCCAGCTTCGCCACGCTCGGCTCGCTGCGGATCGCCTCCGCCGCCGGGGACGGCGTCGAGCTCAAGGACGTGCGCATCGCCGTGCTCGACGTCAGCCCGTCGTTCGAGCCGATGTTCTGGCGCAGCATGGCGGGCGTGATCGGCTACGACGTCATCAGCCGCTTCGTGGTCACCGTGGACTACGACGACAGCGTGCTGGTGCTGCACGACCCCGCGACGTGGACCTACACCGGCACCGAGAAGCCGCTGGCGATGATCATGAACGGCACCGTGCCCGCGCTCATGGGCAAGTTCGACGGCGCGGACGAGGGGCTGTTCCGGCTCGACGTGGGCAGCAGCAGCACCGTGGACGTGCACGCGCCGTTCGCGAAGAAGACCGGGATCCTGAACAAGATGGGCAGGACCACGCGCTTCGACGGCGTCGGCTTCGGCGGCAGCTTCTCGAGCGACGTCGGCCGGCTCCGGAGCATGAGCCTCGGGCCCTACGAGTGGGACGACCCGGTGGTCACGGTGTCGCACGCCACCGAGGGCGCGTTCGCGAGCGAGGAGTTCGCGGGCAACATCGGCAACCGCATCCTCGAGCGCTTCCGGGTCACGTTCGACTACGACCGCCGGCAGGTCTACCTGGAGCCCGGCAAGCACTACGCCGACCGCGACCACCTGACGCGCGCCGGCCTGCTGCTCACGAAGCGCGCGGGGAGGGTCGCGGTCGAGAGCGTGCTGAAGAACTCCCCGGCCGAGCGCGCGGGCCTGCGCCCCGGCGACCAGGTGCTGTCCGTGGACGACCGCGACATCGCCACCTGGGACCTGCCCGAGATCACCGCCCTGTTCGACGAGGGCGAACCCGGGCGCAAGGTGCCTCTCCGCATCCTTCGCGACGGGCGCGAGAAGCAGGTGAAGATGAGGCTCGACGAGGTGGTGCGATAGCGTTCGCGGTTCCGCCTCGAGCCCGGCTGGCGTAGACTTCCCAGTCCGTCCCGAGATCCGGTTCCCGGAGGCTCGATGTCCCCGTTTCGCAGGCCGCACGCCGTCCCCCGGTGGGTCCACCGCGGGCGCGCCGTCGCGGCAGCATTCCTGACGTTCACGGCGATCTGGTTCGCGGCCTGCTCCAAGGAGTCGCCGCTGTCGCTGGGTGAGAACCAGCGGCCCACGCTCGAGCTCACCCAGGCGCCCGCCAGCACCACGCAGCCGTTCTTCTACGCCTACGAGCTGCGCTGGGCGGGCTACGACGTCGACGGCCACATCGACCACTTCCGCTACGCGATCGATCCGCCCTCGCAGCAGAACGCCGACACGGTGTGGACGAAGACCACCGAGAACCGGAAGTCGTTCCTGTTCCACTCGGACAAGGTCGACACCACCACGGACCAGACCGCCGAGGGCTACCACACCATCGTGCTCGAGGCCGTGGACGACCGCGGCGGCATCTCGGTGCCGGTCGCGTGCTCGTTCACGTCGTTCACGATCGCGCCCACGGTCCAGATCACGAACCCGGTCCCGAACCACCTGCTGCCGCCCACGTTCGGCCCCTCGTTCCACGTGTCGTGGAAGGGCAACGATCCGGACGGCCGCGGCACGACGAAGCCGCTCAAGTACAAGTTCAAGGTGTTCACCGACGGCAGCCGCGAGTTCGACTTCCTCACGCTGCTCGTGAACCCCGATTCACTGCGCCGCCGCTACGCGCCCAACTTCTCGGAGTGGGATTCGGTGGGTGGAGACACGCTCGGCATCGACATCCGCAACCTGGTTCCCGGACAGCCGCCCGCCGTACGGAACTACGTGCTGGCGGTCGTGGCGTTCGACGAGGTCGGCGCCTACTCGCCGGTGATGAACTACGACACCAACCTGCTGTTCTTCAACGTCAGCTATGCCGGCCTGCTCGGCCCCAAGATGACGGTGTTCAACGAGAGCTTCTTCTACACCGCTTCGGCCGGCGGCGTCTCGCTCGACCCGGCGACGTTCGTGCACACCGAGTCCCCGGCCGGCCGACCGGCCCACTTCGGCTGGTTCGCGAACTCGACGGGCGGCACGTTCGTGACCGGCTACCGCTGGATGCTGGACGGGAACGTGGGCGACGATCGTCCGCGCGACAGCGAGGACTCCGACTTCAACCGCTGGAGCCGCTACTCGGCGCAGACGCTCGGCATCGACCTGCCGCCGTTCAATCCCTCGGGCGTCTCCGAGACCCATTTCCTCTACGTCGAGGCCGAGGACAACAACAGCCAGGTGAGCCTGGTGGTGGTGCAGTTCACGGTCGTGCGCGCGCTGTTCGACAAGGAGCTGCTGATCGTGGACGACACGCGGCTGGACGGCGACCACCCGAAGGCCGGCGGCTGCGTCGACCAGCCGCGTACGCCCGTGTGGCCCACGGCCGCGGAGCTGGACACGTTCTTCTTCGCCCGCGGCGGCACGCCGTGGCGCTGCTATCCCGCGGGGACGGTGACGCCACCCGGGATCTTCAACGGCTACAGCTACGACACGCTCGGCACGCGCTTCCTGCCGCAGGGCACGCTCACGCTCCAGCAGCTCTCGCACTACCGGCACGTCGTCTGGTACGTGGACTGGAAGAGCTCGCGCAACATCAACGAGCCGTACCTGACGGCGGATCCGATGTCGGAGCTGCGTTGGCTCACCTTGCCGGGGCGCTCGAACCCCGTCGGCACCTGGATCTCGCAGGGCGGAGAGATCTGGATGTTCGGCGGCGGCGTGGCGAGCGCACTGCAGCGGAACTACGAGAAGTCGGGCACGGCCGCCGACGTCTACTCGTCGGCCGACGGCGAGCTGGGGCCGGGACGGTTCATGTACGACG
>DATLUU010000123.1:0-7050 GCA_035577885.1 Verrucomicrobiia bacterium | reverse complement strand
GCGCGAGCCGATGGCCTCGACCGCGTCGAGCACGTCGTCGAGGTTGCTCGCGAGCTGGTGGATGTCCTCGCGCTCGAGCGGCGTGATGAACGTACGGTTCAGCCGCTCGAAGATCTCGTGCGTGACCACGTCGGCGCGGTGCTCGACCTCCTTGAGTTGCTTGGCCCGCTCCTCGAGCCGGTCGAACGCCGTGACCATCTCGAGGAGTTGGCTGCAGCCCTCGCGCACGAGGGCCGCCTGCTTACGGAACAGCACGAAGAAATCCTCTTCGCGGGGAAAGAGCGAGAACATGCAGGGGCCTCCGGGCGCGCTACGAGGACGGTGGGTGCGCTGCGATCAGGGAAGGCGAAGCTACGGATAGCACGCCGTTTGTATTCCGGCAACGCATGAAAGTCGGGGCTGCGTGAGAGGATTCCGGCAACCCCAGTCCGGGCGAACCCGGTTCACTCCGGGCGAACGGGCCGGGCCAGCGCCAGCGACACGACGCGCTGGAGGAGCTGGCGGTAGGAGAGTCCCGCCGCCAGCGCGGCGCTCGCGAACTCCTCCGTCTCGGCGATCTCCGGGTTCGGGTTCGCCTCCAGCAGGTAGATCTCGCCCGCCGCGGTGAGCCGGTAGTCCACGCGCGCGTAGCCGTCCAGCTCGAGCATGCGGTAGACGCGGCGCGTGGTGCGCTCGAGCGCCCGCTGGACGAGCGGCTCGAGGTTCTCCGCCCGGCGCGCGTCGATGCCATGCTTCTTCTGGTAGTCGAGGCTGTGCTTCACGCGCTCGGTGGCGATCGGCTCGCCGGTCTCGGCGAGCTTGCCGAAGTCCAGCTCCCACACCGGCAGCGTGCGCACGCGCTCGTTGCCGATCGCCGCCACGTACAGCTCGCGGCCCTCGATGTACTGCTCCACGAGCGCGTCGGTGCCCACCGACTCGTGGACGAAGCGGACGCGCTCGGCGAGCTTCTCGTCGCCGTCGACCAGGCTCGCCTGGGCGATGCCGAGCGAGGACTCCTCGCTCGCGCTCTTCACGAACAGCGGGAAGCGAAGCGACCCGGGACGCTTCGGCTTGCGCCCCCGGCCGACGACGAAGAACGCCGGCACGCGCACGCGATGGTAGGTGGCGATCTTCTTGGTGATCGCCTTGCTGCGCGCGAGGAACAGCCCGCGCGGGTTGCAGCCCGTGTACGGAAGCTTCAGCAGCTCGAGATAGCTCACCACGTGCGAGTCGAAGTCGGAGAGGCTGTAGAACTCCTCGAGCAGGTTGAACACCACGTCCGGCTTCCACTCCTCGGCGGCGACGCGGATCGGGTTCAGCTCGTCCTGCACGCCGAGCGCCCGCACCTCGTGGCCGATCTTCCTCAGCGTACTCACCACGCCGTACTCGGTCTTCCACCGGTGCACCTCCTCGGGCGGCTGGCCTTTCAGCGAGTCCGGCGGCACCAGCGAGGGGTGCATGAGCACGAGGATGCGGAGCGGCTTCTTCACAGCGCCACCCAGTTCCGGCGCGAGTAATGAAAATGCACGGTGCGCACGGTCAGGAGCAGCGCGAAGTCGACGCGCAGCCGGCGGTCGTTGCGCGGCGCGCGCAGCTCGAGCGCGCCGCAGCGGGTGATGACGTCGTCCAGCACGCGCTCGAGCGTGTACTGCGACTCGCCGGTGAAGCGCGCCACCATGCGCCGGAGCTCGCCGCGGTGGCGGCGGAGGACCGCCGCGGCGGGCAGCCCCGGCCGCCCCGGCTCGGCCGCGAACAACCGCTGCAGGTCGCGGTCGGGGATCGTGGGGCGATCGCTCGCCTGGTGCGCCTGCTTCGCCAGGTAGTGCTCGCGCAGCGTCTGCGGCAGGCTCGACAACGGCTCCACCGTGCGCCGCGTGCGCACCGCCGGCGCCCTGCCGCGCAGCTCGCGGAGCAGCTCGTCCACGAACTCGAGCTTCTTCAACGCCGGCCAGCCGGCGTAGCGCCGCCGCCACTGCGAGCGGGGCGCCAGCCACACCGCGAACGTCTCCGCGAAGTCCTCGTGCGGGTGGGCCTGCGCGTAGTACTGGCGCAGGTGCTGGACGAAGCGCTGGCTCGCGGGGTTCGGCCGGTAGGTGGTGGGGTAGGGGCGCGACGGATCGCCGAACGTCCGCCGCCAGCCTTCACGCCGCTGCAGGTGCCAGGCGTGCTGCACCGCGTGGCCCGCCTCGTGGCGCAGGATCATCAGGCACTCCTCGCGCGAGCTGCCCTCGGCCTCGATCATCATCGCGCGCTCGAGCTTCAAGAGTCGCGGGTGCACCAGGTAGAACGGCACCGCGATCCCGGGCACGCCGTCGGGCGAGAACCACTCCGTGCTCGGCCACACGTGCGGCTTCAGGCGCAGGCCGCGCTCCGCGAGCTCGTCCCACATCGTGTGCACGAGTGGCTCGAGCACGCTGCCGTCCACCTGGACGTCGAGATCGCGGAAGCGCAGGTCCAGGAGCCGCTCGTCGTCGAGCGCGGCCCAGCCGCGGACACCCCGCCTGCGACCCGGCATCCGGCCTCCGTGCGAATCGTTTGACGCGTGCGCGCCGGCGACGCGAGTATGCCCAGCCCACGTCGCGAGGCGGTGGTGAGAGAAGCGGCCGCGCATCCTACTCAACGAACGAGCGATGAAGAAACCGGTCCCCCACGTCCCCAGCGCGAACGGTGCAAGGTCCAAGGTCGCGGTCTCCGCCACCGATCCGCACGCGCTCTACGAGGTGGCGGTGCAGGGCGTGGAGTGGGACCTCGACTTCCTCGAGCGCGTGTGGCGCTACCGCCACCCGGGGCGCGAGCCGAAGCTCTTCCGCGAGGACTTCTGCAGCACCGCGGCGCTGTCGGTGGCGTGGGCGCGCCGCGGGCGCGACCGGCACGCCTGGGGCGTGGACCTCGACGCCGAGCCGCTGGCGTGGGCGCGGCGATACCGGCTGCCGTGGGCGCGCGAGGCGGCGAAGCGAGTCACGCTCGTGCGCGGCGACGTGCGCGTGCCGCGGCGGCCGCTGGTCGACGTCGCGTGCGCGCTCAACTTCTCGTGGTGGGTGTTCCGCGAGCGGCACCAGCTGCTCGGCTACCTGCGCGCCGCGCGCGCGGGGTTGAGGCCCGGCGGCGTGCTGGTGCTGAACCTCTACGGCGGTCTCGGCGCCGAGAAGCTCCTGGTCGAGCGTTCCGCCAAGCCCGCGGAGAACGCGCCCGACGGCACGATGCTGCCGCGCTTCACCTACGTCTGGGAGCAGAAGGAGTTCGATCCGATCAACCGCCACCTCCTCGCGTACATCCACTTCGAGCTCAAGGACGGCCGTCGCGTGCGCAAGGCGTTCACGTACGACTGGCGCATGTACACTGTGCCCGAGCTCATCGACGCGCTCGAGGAGGCGGGCTTCCGCCATCACGAGGTGTGGAGCGAGGGCTGGGACAAGACCGGCCGCCGCGGCAACGGTACGCTCTACAAGCGCACGCGATTGGACCACTCGGACACCTGGATCGCGTACGTCGTCGCGACGCGCTGAGGTGGCGCTCGAAGACTCGTCTTCGAGCGCTTTTCAGGGCGACGTGCTGTGCCCGAGGTGACAGCCGCTGCAGCGTGACTTGGAGCCATGCGCGCCGGTGTTGAAGCCACGCACCTGCGCCGGCCCGTGGGTGGTCATGAGCGCACGGCCGGACGTGTCCACGAGCATCTCGAAGAGCGGTGCGTCCGCCGGGAGCATCAGGTCCACGCGGCCGGTGCGCGGGACCGGCGCCTGGCGGATGAGCAGCAGCGTTCCGGAGGGATCGAGCCGGTAGACGTTCAGTATCGCGCCCTCGGTCCGCTGCGGGTCGCCCTTGCTGCCGAACACGTCGGCGTTGAAGTAGCGGAACGTCCGCACCTCGCCCAGCTGCGAGATGACGTCGCGCGAGTCGTCGCGCTTGCGCTTAGCCGGCATCTCGCGCTGGCGCGGGTGCGTGGGCACCGGCGCGGGATCCAGCTCGGAGGCGCCCGCCGAGTCGGCGAGCGTGGCCACGCGCTCGCCGCGCGCATCCAGCAGCCAGAGCCCGAAGTCGCCGCGGCCGCCCGGATCCAGCGCGCACACGATGCGCCCGTCTTCGAGCGCCGCGGGTGCGCACGCGGCCGGCGCGCGCAGGTTCGCGGCCTCCGCGTAAGTGTCGCCGCCGTCGTCGCCGATCGCGGCGCCGGCGAGCCTTCGCCCCGCGGACGGCGGGTCGCCGTAGCGAACGAGCGCGATCGTGCCGGGACGCGGCGCGAGCCCCATGTTGTGGCTCGCCACCGCGAGCACGCCGCCGCCAGGCACCGGCTCGGGCTGGATCCCCATGCCGCCGCGCCTCGGCACCGCGCCGCCCGCCGCGAGCCGCAGGTCGTCGAGGCAGAGCCGGCCGTCGACGCCGCGCACGAGCCGCGCCGAGACCACCTGCCACAGGTTCACGCTGTCGGCGGGCGCGATCGTGGCGCGGGTGACGCCGCCCGCGGGATCGGCGTGCCAGGGGTTGAACCACCAGCGCGAGAACAGCAGCCGGCGCCGGCCGGGATCGGCGACCGGGTCCAGCACGCCGTTCGGCTCGTGCGTCAGCATCGCGCGCTTGCCGTCGGGCGTGCGCGCCCAGAGCTGTGTCACCGGCGTGCGGTCGTAGAGCGAGCGCGATCTTTCGCTGCCGCGCGTGCTCACATAGAGAAGAGTGTCGCCCCACCACGTCGGATCGGCGTCGTCGCCATCATCGCTCGCGTCGTCGCACGTGGCGCACGCGAGTGGCTCCTCGCCCACGCGAACCGCGAGCGAGCGCTGGACGATCCAGATCCGCCACGGCGACTCGGCGTGCTCGCGCGCGGTGAACGCGACGCGCGTGCCGTCGTCGGAGACCGAGGGGTCGGCGACGTCGAACAGCCGGCCCGAAGGCACCAGCTCGCGCACGCGGCCGTCGCCTCCGCGCTCCCACAGCCGGCCGCCCGCGCCAGCGAACGTGCCGTGCGGACCCAGCCCCGGCACCTGGCCTCGCAGCGAGTCGGGAAGGGGTGAGCGCGACACGAACACGATCGCTTGCAGGCCGGGGCCCGACGACTTCGAGGACCTGGCGGCGGCCGTGAACGGGGTCAGCGGCAGCACGGCCGCCAGCAGCACGAGAGGCGCCCACGCACGGTTCCGGACCATGGGCGCAATGCTACACTCGCCGGTCCACCACCGCCGCAGCCGTCATTCGGAGTCTGACATGACCGAAGCGCTCATCGTCTTCACCACGTTCGCCAACGAGGCCGACGCTGCGCGCGTGGCTCGCGCGCTGGTCGAGGAGCGGCTGGTGGCGTGCGCCAACCTGGTTCCCGGCGCGCGCTCGATCTACCGCTGGAAGGAGGGCGTGCAGGACGAGCGCGAAGTGGTGGTGCTGATGAAGACGCGCAAGCAGGACTGGACGGCGCTGCTCTCGCGCCTGCACGAGCTGCACCCTTACGAGACGCCCGAGTGCGTCGCCGTGCGCATCGCGGCCGGCGCGCCGAAGTACATGGCGTGGCTGGACGAGGCGCTGGCGCCGGAGGGGGCATGAGCCAGTCGCTGCCCGGCTCCGGCCCCGCCACCGGCGGGGTGGGTTTGGAGAAGAGTCTCATCCTCGCCATCGAGACCTCGTGCGACGACACGTCGGTCGCCGTGCTCGAGCGCGGCGTCACGCTGCGCTCGCACCTGATCGCGGCGCAGGACGTGCACCGCCTCTACGGCGGCGTGGTGCCCGAGCTCGCCTCGCGCGCGCACCTGGAGCTGCTGCCGCCGCTGGTCGAGAAGGCGCTCGCCGAGGCCGGCGTGAAGCCCGGCGAGCTGACCGGTGTCGCGGTCACGAACGCGCCCGGCCTCGTGGGCTCGCTCGTCGTGGGCGTGGCGTTCGCCAAGGCGTACGCGGGCGCGCTGGGCTTGGCCGTCGTGGGCGTCAACCACATCGAGGCGCACCTCCACTCGGCGTCGATCGAGCACGGCGACAGCCCGCTTCCCGCGGTGGCGCTCGTGGTCTCGGGCGGTCACACCGAGTTGGTGGAAGTGCGGGGCTTGGGCGAGTACCGCTGGCTCGGCGCCACGCTCGACGACGCGGCGGGCGAGGCGTATGACAAAGTCGCCAAGCGCCTCGGCCTCGGCTTCCCCGGCGGCCCCATCCTCGACCGGCTCGCGTCCGCGGGCCGCGCCGACGCCTACGACTTCCCGCGCCCCATGCTCGACCGGCCGGGCCTGGACCTGTCGTTCTCGGGGTTGAAGACCGCGGTCTCGAACGTGCTCCGACCGCACGGCGAGCCGCCCTACGCGGACGCGCTCGTGCGCGACGTCGCGGCCTCGTTCCAGGCCGCGGTGGTGGAGACGCTGGTGGCGAAGTGCGAGCGCGCGCTCGATGCCACCGGCGCCCGGGCGCTCAACCTGGGCGGCGGCGTGGCCTGCAACCGCGCGCTTCGCGCCGGGCTCGCAGCGATGTGCGCGGGCCGCGCGCCGGCGTGCGCGCTGCGAATCCCGTCGCCGCGGCTCTGCGCCGACAACGCGGCGATGATCGCGTGGGTGGGCGCGCGCCGCCTGGCGCGCGGCGAGCGCTCGGGGAGCGACCTCGACGCCTCGGCGTCGCTCGAAGCCTCGGGACTTCTCACCCGCCAAGCCGCTGCCCGGTAGCCGGATAGACGGCGCCAAAACGCCCAGCGCCCAGGGCAGGCATGGGCGGAAATCCCGCAAGCCCAAGAACGGTCAAGCCGATACCGCTGCTGGACCCGGCTTCGCCGGGTGCCTCGCGCGCCTCCCGCCGGCGAAAGCCGATGGGTGACGTGCGCTTCCCGGTGTGCCCGAGGCCCAGACGCAGCGGAGACCAGTGGTGGCGAACCAGCGCATCCTGATCGCGGACGACGAACCCGACATCCGGCTCGTGCTGCGCACCCGGCTGGAACGCGACGGTTACTCCGTGCTGGAAGCGCGCGACGGCGCCGAGGCCGTGGCCATGGCGCGATCGGAGATGCCCGACCTCATCGTGCTCGACGTGATGATGCCGGAGATGGACGGGGTCGAAGTGTGCAACCGGCTGCGCGCGTCGTTCACCACGCGCGGCATCCCGGTGATCATGCTCACCGCC
>DATLUU010000122.1:0-4623 GCA_035577885.1 Verrucomicrobiia bacterium | reverse complement strand
TCGACGACGACCTCGACGGCCTTCTCGATGCCGCGCTTGATGTACATCGGCGACGAGCCGGCGGTCACGCTCTTCAGGCCCTCCCTGAAGATGGACTCGGCGAGCACGGTGGCGGTGGTGGTGCCGTCACCGGCCACGTCCGAGGTCTTGGACGCCACCTCGCGCACCATCTGCGCGCCCATGTTCTGGTACGGATCGTCGAGCTCGATCTCCTTCGCCACGCTCACGCCGTCCTTCGTCACGGTGGGCGAGCCCCACTTCTTGTCGAGCACGACGTTGCGGCCGCGAGGGCCGAGCGTCACCTTCACGGCCTTGGCGAGGATCTCCACGCCCTTCATGATCTCGGCGCGGGCCTGCTCGCTGAACAGCAGCATCTTGGCAGCCATTGGACCTCCGAATGGATTCAGGCGGTCGCGGGGGAGCACGTCCGAAGGACGGGTCCGCGGCCGCTCCGGGTTACTTGGACTTGCTGGTCTCGGCGGTCTTGCTCAGCACGCCGAGGACCTCATCCTCGCGCAGGATCGTGTACTCGGTACCGTCGATCTTCACGTCGGTGCCGCTGTACTTGCCGACCAGGATGCGGTCTCCCTTCTTCACTTCCACGGCGATGCGCTTGCCGTCCTCGGTGAGGCGGCCGGGGCCGACGGCCACGACCTCGCCCTCCTGCGGCTTCTCCTTGGCGGTGTCCGGGATGATGATGCCGCCGCGGACGGTCTCCTGCTCCTCGATGCGGCGGACGAGCAGCCGGTCGGCGAGAGGATGGAAGTTCATCGTGCTCTCCTCGAGATGCGACCGCTGCGTGGAGCGCGAACGCGCGCCCCGCACGGGTGCGGTCAGCGGTGACTGGGATCGGGTGGTGAACGCGCTCACGCGCCGCTCCGGGGCACCCGCGTGGAACCGGGGGTGCAGGGCACCGGTCGCCCGCTAGCGACGTGGGCGAGGGCCGCGGGTCATTGGTGACCGCGCGCGGTTACGACGGCAGCAGACTAGTCCGCGCCGGCGTGGGCGCAAGTCGGCCAATTGCAAAGTCTGGTAGTCGTCTGTGCGGCAAAGTGATGCCGTGTTTTGTCGCCGTTTCAATCTGAACCGTGTTGCCAAATTGGCAACGCGATGGATGCGGCGAAGCCAGCGGGCTGGAGCGGTCGCGGGGGGCGCGCGAGCGCGCGGCGCCAGCGCGCGTGCTAGTGCGTGGCCTCGAAGATCGCCACGCGCGACTGGCCGTCGAGGAAGCCGCGGCTCAACGTTCCGATGACGACGATGGGCTCTCGCACCTTGGGCGCTCGCGTGCGCGAGAACACCACGATCGTGTCGCGTCCCTGGACCACGGTGTAGGCCCAGCTGCCGCCGACCGCGAACACCTCCGACACACGGCCTCCCACGCGCACGGGCGTGTCCGCGTAACGTTCCGGGTGCTCCTTCAGGTGCGCGATCGACGTGGTCCGCTCGCCGCGCGGCCAGAACGTGAACACGAGCGCGGCGAGCAGCGCGAGAGCGAGCCCGAGCTGCACGCGCCGATCGTCGCGCAGCTGGGCACCCATCTCCAACCACCACGGCGCCGCCGCCGCCGGGATGTCGAACTCCTGGGGCGTCACCACCTGGTGCGGGCGCGCCGCGATCTCCGCATCCTCGCGCTGCTGCTGCGCCACGGCCGCGGCCACGCGCGCGCGCTCCTCCGCATCGTCCATCGGGAACTCGCGACCCGGCGCCGGCGCGAACGAGGGCTGCGCGAACGAAGGCTGTCCGAACGGCGGCGGCGGCGGTGTGGGCTTCGCGTTCTCGACATCGCCCTCGACCGTGCGCATCCGCGGGATGCTGCTCGTTCCCTTCTCCCAGGACGGCATCGCCGGCGAGGGAGCGGCCTCGGGTGCGGGGGCGGCCGGCACCGGCCGGCGGAAGAGGCCCGAGGCGCCGAACCGTCCGGGCTCACGCGGCCTGCCTGCGTCGGGATCCTGCGGGCGGATGAGGCGTGGCGCCTCGGTGGGCCGCGAGTCGGCGGGCTTCTCCGCCCCCGGCGCGGCGCTCAGCCCTTCCTCGGCGCCCACGACCCAGTCGGCCTTCGACGGGCGTGGCGCTTCGGGATCGGGTCTGTCCTCGGGATCGTGACGCTGGGGCTCGCCCACGGGGCCTCCGTGCACCTGGGATGGTGCGCCCCCAAGTTATCGGCGGCCGCTGAGGGTGACTGAAGGCCCTCCGGGACGCGGTTTCAGCGCCTCCCCCACTCGTCCAGCCGGCGGTAGAGCGTGCGCAGACCGATCCCCAGCAGCGCCGCGGCGCGGCGTTTGTCGCCCTGCGTGTAGGCGAGCGTGGCCTCCACCAGCCGGCGCTCGGCCGAGGCCAGCGTGGTTCCCACGGTGAGCTCCACCTGGCCGCCCGGCTCGCCGGCGCCGCGCAGGGACTCCGGCAGGCTCTCGATGTCGAGCGGCCGGCGGCCGCGCGCGGTGGCGACCATTCGCTCGAGCGTGGCTTTCAGCTCCGCCACGTTGCCTGGCCAGTCATGGTGCGCGAAGCGCTCCAGCACGCCGGCGGTGACGCCGGGCACGCGCCGCGCGTGCGTGCGATTGGCGGCGCGCACCAGCTCACCCACCAGCGCCGGCAGGTCCTCGCGCCGCGAGCGGAGCGGCGGCAGGTGCACGCGCGTCGCCGAGAGCAGGTGGGCGAGGTCGTCGCGGAAGCGCCCGGCGCGCACCTCCGAGGCGAGGTCGTGGTCGCTCGCGGCGATCAAGCGCACGTTCGAGCGCTCCTGCAGCAGGTGGAGCAGCCGGAGCTGCACGCCCGGAGAGGCGTGCTCGATCCCGTGCACGAGCAGCGAGCCGCCCTCGGCGCGTTCGAACGCGCCGGGCGTGCCCGCGCCGCCGAACAGCACCTCCGCCTGCAGGGCCTCCGGCAGCGCGTCGCAGTCCACGCGCTCGAAGCGGCGCTCGCGCCGCGGTCCGCCGTAGTGGAGCGCGCGCGCGACCACGGTCTTGCCGGTGCCCGGCTCGCCCTCGAGCAGCACCGGGGCGCGCGTGGCCGCCAGGTGCCGCACCTGCTCGCGCAGCTGACGCATGTCGCGCGAGCGGCCGGCGAGCGCCCGCGTGGGCTCGCCCGCGCCCGCGGGGCCACCCGCGCGGGCACGGACCCGACGGCTCAGCCGCGCGTGATCGCCGCGAGCGCGCGCTCGGGGCTCGGGATCTGATCCATCGAGCCCATGTCGTCTGCGATCTCGCGCCACAGGAGCCGTCCGTCCTTCCCGATCACGAACGTCGCCCGGCTGCTGTAGCCGGAGTCGGGCAGGAGCACGCCGTACGCCGCCGACGCCTCGTGCTTCCAGTCGGAGAGCAGCGGGAACGACAGGTTGAGCGAGCGAGCGAAGGCGCCGTTCGCGTGGTGGCTGTCGACGCTGATGCCGTAGAGCACCGCGCCGGCCTTCTCGAACTGCGGGACGTACTTCTCCAGCTCGGGCAGCTGGTGGCTGCACACGGCGGAGAACGCCAGGGGGAAGAACACGAGCACGACCGGGCTCTCGCCGAGGTGCTCGGAGAGCGTGTAGAACGCGCCCCCCGGGCCCTTGAGCTTGAAGTCGGGGGCCATCTGGCCCGGCTCGGGAACGGTCTGGGTCACCATGGGAAACACTCCTGTCTCGCGGCACTTGGGAAGGACCTTCATCTTCGCCCGCCGCGGCGCGCGCGTCCAGCGCGGTCGCCGGAAAGCCCCCGCGCCGCGGTCAGCGACGCGCGGTCACGCGCATCAGGTCCTGGCTCACCGCCGCCAGCTCCAGCAGCGAGCGCACGCCCTTCTCGCGCTCCCAGCGCCCGGCGAGCTCGATGAACAGGCGTGCGGTGGTGCGCGTGTCGCCGAGCGCGCGGTGCGCGGCCTCGCCCGGCAGCTCCAGCCTCGCCGCGAGCGCACCGAGCGACTTGCTGCCGGGGCCGAACAGGCCGCGCGCGAGCCCGAGCGTGTCGACGACCGGGTTCAGGAGCGCGGGCGCGCCGGCTTCGCGGAAGAAGTGCAGCAGGAACGGCAGGTCGAACGCCGCGTTGTGGAACACGAGCGGCAGGTCGCCGCACGCCGCGCGCAGCAGGCGTCCCGCCTCGGCCGCCCGGGGTGCGCTCGCGACCATCGCATCGGTGATGCCGTGCACGCGCGTCGCCTCGGCCGGGATCGGCCGGCCGGGGTTCACGAGCGTGGACCACTCCTCGCCGAGCGCGCCGTCCACGATCGCCACGCGCGCCACCTCGATCAGCCGGTGTCCGTCCGCGGGGCTGTAGCCGGTGGTCTCGGTATCCACCGCGAGCGCGGTGCGCCCCGCGAGCAGGCTCATGCCTGCATCCCGCTCACTTCGCGCCCGGATCGCTCGAGCGCGAGTACTCCTCCCAGCTCACGCCGCGATCCATGTGGCCGTCACCGACATAGCGGATGAGCTTCAGGAACCGGTCCGCGGGGATGTAGCCGGGCACGTTCACCAGGTGCGCGCCGTCCGCCTTGAGGAAGATCGTGGTCGGATAGCCCGTCACCTGGAGCCCGCCAGCCAGCGCGCGCGCGGTCAGCGTCTGCCCCGCGTAGTTCACCTTCTCGGAGCCCTCGGCGTTCAACCGCACCATGACGAAGTGCTTGTTGAGGTAGTCGCTCACCTCGGGCTTGGCG
>DATLUU010000121.1:0-3503 GCA_035577885.1 Verrucomicrobiia bacterium | reverse complement strand
TCGGTCGTGGCCTGGAAGCCGCGTCCGTGGATCCCCGCGGCTCCGGCCAATGGCCTCGTGATCTCGATCGACCCGGTGGACGGCGCGCGCGGCATGCCGGCGCCCGACGAACTCGGTCCGTACTCGCGCGTCGAGTACGACGCCCCGGTCGCGACGTTCCGCCGCGCCAACGGCTCCGTGCGGGCGACGCTCGATGAGCGCTTCGCGGAGTTCGCCGTGGTGAGGCTCGGCGCCGACGGCAAGCCGGTGTGGACCTGCGTGCACGGCACGAAGGGAGCCGCCGAGTTCATGAAGCACCCGGTCGTGAACGCGAAGCCTGCCGGCACGGTGTGGGAGGAAAAGTGATCATGCGCCGCCTACTCCGCACACTCGCCGCGGCCTCGCTCGTCGCCGCACTCGCGTCGCCGTCGTTTGCCAGCGCGACCATCACCATCATCAATCTCGACGGACCCGGCGAGGGGTTCAACGACCCGACGCCGGCCGCGCCGGTGGGAGGTAATCCCGGCGTCACCATCGGCCAGCAACGACTCAACTGCTTCCAGCAGGCAGCAACCATCTGGGGCGCGACGCTGACGTCGTCGGTGACGATCCAGATCCAGGCGGCGTTCAACCCCCTCTCCTGCACGGCGACGACCGCGGTGCTCGGCTCGGCGGGTCCACGCTTCGTCGAGGCCGGCGTACCGGGGCTCGAGTTCCCGGGCAACTGGTATCACGAAGCTCTGGCCTGCAAGGAGGTCGGTGTCGACCTCACGCCGCCCGGCGACCCCGGCCTGCCGCCCGGCGACTCCGGCGCCGACATCGCCGCGCAGTTCAACTCGAATATCGGCAACGTCGGCTGCCTCACGGGGTTGGGGTGGTACTACGGCTTCGACCACAACGAGGGCGGGCTGATCGACCTCCTGGCCGTGCTCCTGCACGAGTTCAGCCACGGACTCGGGTTCAGCACCACCACCAGTGGTTCGACCGGCAGCTACTTGAACGGTCCGCCCGCGCTGCCTGCGCTGTGGGACAAGTGGCTGCTCGACGAGACCACAGGATTGCATTGGGACCAGAACACCGCGCCCCAGCGCGTCGCTTCTGCGATCAACACGGGCAACCTGGTGTGGGACGGCCCGTCCGTGACGACGAGGGCGGGGACGTTCCTGGCCCACTCGCCCGAGCTCGTGGTGCCCTACCCCCCCGGCACGGTGGCGTGTAACAGCGCCTCGTTCGGTGCGGCGCTCACACTGGGCGGGGTCACCGCGCAGGCGATCCTCGCGGTGGACGGCACGGCGCCCGTGAACGATGCCTGCGAGGCGATCACGAACGGTGCGCAGCTCGCCGGCAGGATCGCGGTCATCGACCGCGGCACCTGCACGTTCGTGGTCAAGGCCAAGGCCGCGCAGAACGCGGGCGCGATCGGCTGCATCCTCGTCAATAACGTCGCCGGCGGCTTCTCGCCAGGCGGGTCGGATCCGACGATCACCATCCCGGTGATCGCGTTGTCGCAGGCCGACGGCGCGTCGCTCAAGACCGCGATCGCGGGCGGGCCGACCACGGTGACCCTCCGGCTCTCGGCGACGAAGTTCGCGGGGCTGAGCGCGAACGGCCACGTACTCATGTACGCGCCGAACCCGTTCCAGGCCGGGTCGAGCGTCTCCCACTACGACGTCTCGGCGATGCCCAACCTGCTCATGGAGCCGGCCATCAATGCCGACCTCACGGACGATCTCGACCTCACGGTCGACTTGTTCCACGACATCGGCTGGTTCGGCCGCGGCGGCCCGGTCGCCACGCAACTCGCGCTGGTCGCCGCGGATGTCGTGAACGGCCATCCCCACCTCGAATGGTACTCGGCCGACGGCGCCAACGAGACCATGCGGCTCTATCGCGCCGCGCTGCCGACGGGCTTCGAGCGGCTCGGCGACCTGGCCGCGAACGGCACCGGCATGGTGACGTACGACGACATGGACGTGCTCCCGGGGCGAAGCTACGAGTACCAACTCGGCCTGCAGACGCCCTCCGGCGAACGCCTGCTGGGGCTCGCACACGTCGACGTGCCGCTCAACACGCTCGCGATCAAGCGTGTGGCCGGCAACGCCACCGGAGCCGCGCTCGCGTTCGTGGTGGTGCTGGCGGAGGACCTGCCGGCGACCCTCGACGTCATGGACGCCGCGGGCCGGCGGATCGCGCGCCAGGATCTAGGCGGACTCGGGGCCGGCGAGCACACCGTGAGCCTGACCGGGGCGCCACGCTCCGGGGTCTACTGGGCGCGCGTGTCGCAGGCCGGCCGGTCGGCATCCGCGCACTTCGTGCTCGTGCAATAGCCGGTCCACTCGACGCCCGCACCGCGATCCGGCAGCGGTGAAGCGCGGTGCGGGCGAGGCGCGGGCACAATCGAAAAGGCAGCCGGTGGTCGAGTTACCTCGACTCCGACTGCCTCTTCCCGAGAGAACAGGGAGCGACCGGGATGAACTCCGCTGTCCTCACGGCTTCGTTGACCGGGCGTATTCAGTTTTTTTACTGCGTTGCGTTGCTGCGATACGACTCAACCACTTCTGCTACTGCTGCTACGGCCAGCTCGTGATGCGTCCATCCCCCCTTTGCTGAACAGGGACCTCGCTGCTTCACCGGGCCCTCGCCCGGATCGACTTCGAGGTGTGAATCGAGGGTACGAGCCCCCGGGCGCTCGGTGCGCCCGTCACAACCAGACACCCTGGGGGATGTCCTTGTTACCTGCGGTGGAGGTCCGGAAGGCCACGCGCCGATGGAGGTGCCCGACCTTCGCGCGGCCCTTCCGAACTTCTCGGGATCCCACTCCCCCTGCGGAATCCCCTGCCACCGTCGGTTCGCGAGCCGGAGTCCTCGCGTCCCGTATCCGGCGGCGTCACATTGCAGAGCGCATGCCAATCGCCGCCGCGCCGGGAGCCTGACTTGATGCGCTCGCACATCCTCAACATTTCCATGGCGTTAAGGATGTGGTGCCAGAGAGCGTTCAGGGCCCGTGAGGCATCTGGGGAGGCACCCTGTCACCCCCTTCGAGGTAACGGGCAAGCGTGGCTGACCCACATCAAGCACAAGCGCCGCAAGGCGTTCGCGAATGTCACCCTAGGGGTGACAGTTCACGCGGCGGTGACATCGGCCTGACCCTAAAAGAAGTTGCGGGCGGCGCCATTTCTGGCGCCGCCCGCTCTGGCGAGCATGAACAGGGCGGTCAGAGCTTCAGGTCGAGCCGCTTGAGCCGCGCGTAGAGCGTCTTCCTGCTCACGCCCAGGAGATCGGCGAGCCGGCTCTTGTTGCCGTGCGCCTGGCGCCACGCGGTGACGATCTCGTCGCGCTCGTTGGCGCGGCGATCCGCCTGCTCCGCGGCGCGCTGCGGCGGGTCGGCGAGCAGCGGCAGGATGGCGCGCGCGTCCAGCTCGCCGCTGTCCGAGTGCAGAGCCGCGAGCCGCTTCATCACGTTCTCGAGCTCGCGCACGTTGCCCGGCCAGCCGTAGGAGACGAGAAGGCTCTCGCCATCGTGC
>DATLUU010000120.1:0-2326 GCA_035577885.1 Verrucomicrobiia bacterium | reverse complement strand
GCAGCGGCGGCGCCGGCGGCGGTGGCGGGACGGGCGGCACCGGCGGCGCCGTCGTCTACGAGTGCTACAAGCAGGGCGGCAGCTGCTTAGCAACGTGCCCGGGCAGCTCGTGCTCGAGCGGATTCCACGTGAGCACTCTGGCTTGCCCCGTTAACGAGTCGAACGCGCTCTGCAGCCCCAACCTTTGTTGTCACCCCAACGCGACGACTGACGCGGGCGGCATGGACACCGCCGCTGCGAGCTATGCGTGCGGCTCCGCGACATGCACCACCGGTCAGACGCTTTGCTACAGCTTCTTGCCCGGCGTGCCGGGCGGCGGTCCACCGTCACGTTACTGCATGGCGCTCCCCGCCGCGTGCGCGACGAATCCCACGTGCGCGTGCGTGTGCCCGCCGACCGGCTCGCCCGCGATCGGGTGCACCTTCGCCGGCGGCAGCGGCTCTTGCACCTGCACCGACACGAACGGACTGACCGTCACCTGCGCCGGCCAGTGATCGCCGACGCAGAACGGCGTCAGCCTCTCAGGTTAAGTTCGCCGGATGCGACGGATTCCGCTCCGCGTTCTGGCCTTGATCGGTGGCGCCGCGGTGTTGTTCCGTGCGCGGCACGCCGGCGCCGTTGGAGAAAACGAGCTGACGTTCGATCTCGGCGCGGCGTCGTTTGGCATGACGCACGCGTGGCGGGAGGTGGGATCCCGCGTGGCGATCGGTGGCGGGGGCGCCGTCGGTTTGTCGCCGCTGCCGCCGCTCGGCGCGACCTACGCGACCGGCACGTACTTCGATTATCCGGGCCATCTCGAATTCGCCGAGATCCTGCACGGGCAGTTCTTCCTGCGCGTCGAGCCGGCGTCCTGGTTCCGCGTCGACGGCGGCGTGCGCGCCGGGTTCTTCGCTCACAGCCCGGGTGACAACGTCACCGCCGGCGAATTCGTGGGCCTGTTCGTGGCGCCCGCGCTCGCCTGGCACTGGCTGTGGGTCGGGCCACGCGTCGCTGGAAACCTGCTGCACGAGGGCCACGAGAATGCGGCCAACCTCGTGATCGAATACGTGATGCTGCGGCTGGTGAAGAGCTGGTAGCCGTGACATGCCGCTGTCGATGACATTTGCCTGGACGCGAACATTGGCGGCGACGATCGCGGCAGCCACTTGCCTCCTGCCTGTCGCGGTCGCAGCCGCCGAACCATTTCGGTACGTCCCCTCCGCCGCGGTCGTCGAAAGACTCTCCACCGAGCTTGCGCGCTATGCGCGAGCCGCCGCCCGTGAGGAGCGCAGCTCGCCAGTCCGGCCCGCGCCATCGCGAGAGCTGGCGTATCTCCTGCTCGAGGGCCTGGCCGCGCACGGCCCCGCGCCCGAGCCGCTCGACGCGGCCACGATCGCGGATCTCACCGCTGAGAGTTCGTCACCCGTTCTCGGCGGGCACGATCCGCGCACGCGGCGCACGATCGTGCGCCTGAGCCCGCGACTCTGGATCGTGTTCGCGGAAACCACCGTGCAAGACAAAGCGCTCACCTTCATTGAAGCGGTCGCCGTTCTGTACGTGAAGACGCGGGCCGGTTGGACGCAGCGCGGGTCCGGGACGGCGGCGTGGCCACCGAGCGCTTGATCGTTCAGGGCACGCGAACGCCGGCCCTAAAAACTCCAGTCGCCGATCTCGTAGAACGAGACACCGAGCTCGCGCTTGCACAGCGCGAGTAGCTCCGGTTCGAGGCGAATCAGGTCTCGATAAGGCGGGGTGGCCTTGTTGCAGTCGACGACGACCGCGAAACGATACGTGCAGCCTCCCGGGACCGGCACCTCGTCGCCGTCGAGCGACGGCTCCTCGACCTGTGCCGTGAACCGCTCCGGATCGACAAGGGTGCTGCAGGCGGGACAGCGGGCGTGGATGCGAGAGCTGTAGAAGATGTCCGCGGGCGGCCTCGGATCTTCCAGATCCTTCCCGCAGGCGCAGGTGACGCGCGGGAAGGGCTGAATGATCTCGGACGCGCGATAGACGAAGCTGGGGCAGAAGTGCAGCTCGAGCTCGAAGGACGCCTCCGCCCCCCACGCGTTGACGACAAGCGGATACCGCAACCCCGTAGCTTCGATCGCATCGACGTGCCAGCCGATGATCGCGTCGTCGGAGCAACGCTGCTCCAGCCATGCGACGTCGATCTCGCGCGGAACGGCGTGCTCCGTGCCATCGGACGTTCGTACCCAAGCGCCGCTCTCGGCCGCGAGCGCGTGATACGTGGCCCAGCCCTGGGGCGGCTTGAAGCCCGGCGACGCCGGATCCGGCAGCCAGCGATCACGCTGCGCGGCGCGCACGAACGCGAGCACGCGGTCGAACG
>DATLUU010000119.1:0-3111 GCA_035577885.1 Verrucomicrobiia bacterium | reverse complement strand
CCGCTCACCAACCGCCGCGGCGACGAGTTCGGCGGGCCGCTCGAGCGCCGCCTGCGTTTCCCGCTCGAGGTGTTCGACGCGGTGCGGGCGGTGTGGCCCGAGCGCAAACCGATGAGCGTGCGCATCTCGGCCGTGGACTGGGCGCCCGGCGGCATGGAACCCGGGGACGCCGTCGAGGTGGCGCGCGCGTTCCGCGCGCACGGCTGCGACGCGATCGACGTCTCGGCCGGCCAGACCGTGGAGGACCAGAAGCCGGTCTACGGCCGGCTCTTCCAGACGCCGTTCGCCGACCGCATCCGGCACGAGGTGGGGATCGCCACCATGGCGGTCGGGAACATCTCGTCCTATGCCGACGTCAACACCATCCTCGCCGCGGGCCGCGCCGACCTCTGCCTGCTCGCGCGCGCCCACCTCTGGGACCCCTACTGGACGCGGCACGCCGCGTACGAGCTGGGCTGGCCGCTCCGCTGGCCGGGCCAGTACGCCACGCTCGATCGCTATCGCCCGCGCTTCATCTGACCTTCGCGAGGACGCCCATGCCGGTCACGTATTCGAGCTATCTCAAGATCGACGAGTTGCTGGCACTGCAACAGCCGCTCTCGGACGGCCCCGAGCACGACGAGATGCTGTTCATCGTCATCCACCAAGTGTACGAGCTTTGGTTCAAAGAAGTCGTGCACGAGCTGGACTTCCTCGCCGGCGCGCTCCGCCGCGGCGATGCCGCGCGCGCGCAGCACACCTTGAAGCGCGTGCTCACCATCCTGAAAGTGCTGGTCCACCAGATCGACGTGCTGGAGACCATGACCCCGCTCGAGTTCCTGTCGTTCCGCGAGCGGCTCGAATCGGGGAGCGGCTTCCAGTCGTTCCAGTTCCGCGAGCTCGAGTTCGTGCTCGGCTGGAAGCGCCCGGCGGCGCTCGTGCGTTACGAGCCTGGGACCACGGCGCGCACCCGGCTCGAGCGCCGGCTCGCCGAGCCGACGCTGTGGGACGCGTTCCTGCGCTACCTGGTGACGCGCGGCCACGCCGTCCCCGCCGACGCGCTCGGCCGCGACGTGACGAAGCCGGTCGCCCCTCTGCCGGCGCTCCACCCGGTGCTGCTCGCCATGTACCGCAACGACCCCGAGGCGCGCGGCGTGTGCGAGCGGCTCGTGGACCTGGACGAAGGGCTCATGGAGTGGCGCTACCGGCACGTGAAGATGGTGGAGCGCACGATCGGCACCCGCCGCGGCACCGGCGGCTCGGCGGGGGCGGACTATCTCAAGACCACGCTCGACCAGCCGCTGTTCCCCGACCTGTGGCAGATCCGCACCGAGCTGTGAGCGCGCCCGCGCTCGCGGCGATCCGCAGCACGCCGAACGCGCTCGCCGCCGACTACTCGCGCTTCGACGTCGCGAACCGGCTGCTCTTCACCGGCCACTCGCACCAGGCCTGGCCCGACGTGGGGCGCGAAGCACAGCTCGCGGCGTGGGACGACGCCGCGCGCCACGCGGACGAGAAGTGGGAGCGCGCGTTCGAGCAGGCCGATCGCGTGCGCGCCGGGTTCGCGCGGCTCCTGGGTTGCGCCGCGGACCAGGTGGCGCTCGGCGCCAGCACGCACGAGCTGGTGGTGCGCTTCCTCTCCGCGCTGCCGCTGGGCGCACGCCCGCGGCTCGTCACCACCGACGGCGAGTTCCACACCCTTCGCCGCCAGCTCGACCGCCTCGCCGAGGCCGGTGTCGCCGAGGTGGTGAAGGTGGCCGCCGAGCCCGCGGCCACGCTGGCGGAGCGGCTCGCCGCGGGCGTGGACGGTCGCGTCTCGGCGGTGCTGGTCTCGAGCGTGCTCTTCGAGAGCGCCCACATCGTGCCCTCGCTCGGCGACCTGGCCGCGGCGTGCGCGCGCGCCGGCGCCGAGCTGCTCGTGGACGCCTACCACCACTTGAACGTGGTGCCGTTCGATCTCGAGCGGCAGGGACTCGCGCGTGCGTTCGTCACCGGTGGCGGCTACAAGTACTGCCAGCTCGGCGAGGGGAACTGTTTCCTGCGCGTGCCGCCCGGCTCGACGCTGCTCCCGGTCGTGACCGGCTGGTACAGCGAGTTCGCCGCGCTCTCCGAGCGGCCGCGCGGCGCGGTGCCGTTCGGCAGCGGGCCGGCGCGCTGGGCGGGGGCCACGTACGACCCGGTGAGCCACTACCGCGGCGCGCGCGTGTTCGCGTTCTTCGGCGAGCGCGGGCTGACCCCGGAATGGCTGCGCGCGGTGAGCCGCCACCAGGTCGCGCGACTCGCCGAGCGCTTCGACGCGCTCGGGTTGGACCCGCGGGTGGTCTCACGCGACCGCGACACGCCGCCCGAGCGCGTGGCCGGTTTCCTCGCGCTCCGCGCGCCGCAAGCCGGCGAGCTCTCCCGCCGGCTCCGCGAGCGCGGCGTGTGGACCGACTTCCGTGGCCCCGTGCTGCGCCTGGGGCCCGCGCCCTACCTCAGCGACGATCAGCTCGACGCCGCGATCGAGGCTCTGGGGGAGATCGCGACGCGGGATTGAAGCCCGATCAACCCTTCGGGACGCGGCCCCGTGACACCGCCTGTCCCAGCTGCTCCAGCTGGTCGGTGAAGCAGTAGATCGCGAACAGGCCCAGCACGAACATCGCCGCCCGCGTGGACGGCATCTCGATGCCGTGCGAGCGGGTGATGAACAGGAACCCGAACACGGAGGTCACGAACATGAACATCAGCCGCCCGAAGAAGCGGATCACCTGGCCGAGCACCGGCATGCCGAGGGCGGGGGCGGGCGGCGGGATCGGTCGACTCATCCAGTAGCCGACCTGGCTGAGCAGGATCAGTTCGAGCGCCATCGTCAGGTTCGAGACCGGCTCAGAGAGCTGCGATGGGTCGCGGAGGATGCCGCGGTACCGTGGAAGCGCGGTCACGAGCAGCGTGATCGTCGCGATCGCCTGCAAGGCGAAGCCCAACGGGTATCGCCAGCCTCTGCGTCCGTGCTTCCCCGCCGCTGCGGCCACGATCCCCATGCCCACCAGACTCTCGCGTCCGGCCGGCGCGGGCAACGCCGGTCACTCGAACCGAAGGGCGCTGAAGCCGACCGCGTGCCGCGGAGGCTTGTGCCGTGCCGTCACTCCGCGG
>DATLUU010000118.1:0-3551 GCA_035577885.1 Verrucomicrobiia bacterium | reverse complement strand
CAAGGACAGCAACACATGACCACGCTGGCGCAACTCCGGGAAGTTCCGTACCCGCCCACCTGGGCCGCGCCACGCACCGAGGCGGAACGGCTCACGCAGGAGGGTGTGATGCTGATGCAGCGTTACTGGCTGTTGCTCGTCGCCGTCGCCGAGGCGGCGGAGGCTGTCGACCAATCACACGAGGAGAACCTACCAGCAACAGTAGGAGAAGCCGAGATACTCCATAACGCCCTTGCGGCGTTGCGGGCGAGGCTGGAGAACCAGTGAGCACCGCAGCTCATCGGCGATATGGGATACCGGGTCCGTTCCCGTCGTACGATGATCTCGCCGAGCACGACCGGACCCACGCCTGGGCGCTCGGGTGCATCTACATCATCCGTGCCGAGGTCAAGATCGGCCGGCTGTTGAAGATCGGCTGGAGCGCAGACGAGCCATCGAAGAGGATCAAGAGCCTGCAGATCGGGTCGCCGGTTCCGCTCGAGTTCGTTGGCTGCATCGGCGGATCGGTTGGGATGGAAAGGCGTGCGCACGCGAATCTTGCGGAGTGGCGCAGCCACGGCGAGTGGTTCCATGAGTCGCAGGAGATCGCGATGTTCGCGGATCAGTTCGGGCCGTACGATTCCGCTGTTGTGTCCGAGGCAAGGTCTTATCCGCAGCCACCGAAGTTCTGCGAGTGGTGCGCCAAGTACGAGGAGGAGCGGTGGGAACGACGCCTGCAGCGCGACCGGGAGCTGATGCTGCGTGCATGACCTCGGACGTGCGATCGACCTGTGGATCGGCGAGCTCGCCCGACGTGGCCTCTCGCCCCGCACCAGGCAAAAGTACTTCGAGGTGCTCCAGCCTTTCCACCGCCGCTACAGCCAGAAAGCGCTGAGCGAGATCCAGCCGGAGGACTGCGACGCCTACATGGACAGGTGGGCCGGAGCGTCGAAGAGCACGATCGCTCTGTACGTCACCGTTCTCCGTGGCTTCTTCGCTCGGTGCGTTGAACGAGGCTGGATCGACGAGAGCCCCGCCGACCACCTAAAGCGACCGCGCCGACCCCGCCCCGAGGACGTCGCCGTCGTCAGCATCTCCAGCAACGACGTCGCCGCCTTGCTCGCCGCATGCCACGACTGGGACGAACTCCTCTGCCTCAGCGTCATCGCGTACCTCGGCCCTCGACGCACGGCGGCCGCAAACGTCAGGCGCGGCGACGTCGACCTCGATAACGGCACCATCCGGTTTCTCGAAAAGGGCGGCAAAGTCGCCGTCAAGCCGCTGCCGACCGAGCTCGAGGCGATCATCCGCGCCGCGGACGAGAGCGGCGTGTGGCTTGGCGGCGGCGATTACCTGATCCCGAACCGCCGGCGGCCGAAGCGTCCGCAGCGTAGTGCCAAGGTCGTGTACGCGATCGTGAAGCGCGTCGCCGACCGTGCCCGGGTTAATGTGCACCCGCACGCGCTCCGCGCCGCGTTTGCTGTCCAGTTCGATGAGCAGCATCCGCAGGAGATATGGGCGCTGAAGGAGCTGCTTGGCCACTCACGGATCGAGACGACGCTGGTGTATCTGCGTCGGAAGAACCGGGCGCGGGCGATGGAGGCCGTCCGTGATCTGTCGTGGGGTGCCTCCGTGTTTCCGCCCTCTAGAGGAATGCCCCCAGCGGGATTCGAACCCGCGTTGGAGGCCTCCTCTGTTCCTGAGCCGATTCGGCTGAAGCTGGCCGAGCTCGCGGCTCGTAGCAGAGGCCGTGTCCGTAGCTGACCTGATCCGCGAGAAGGCTCGCGAGCATGAGCTGAACTCGGCTTCGCTTGAGGAGCGCGGTGACTCGGTCAGCGCGTCGATCTTTGCTGGGGTGGCGATCGCGTTGTACGAGGTCGCTGAGGCGATCGAGGCGGGCGAGGAGTTGAAGGCCGCGTGATCGGCGTCGAGGTGGCTATCGCAGCGTTTTTCGCGGTCGTGTTGGCGGTCGCATTTATCCGAGGCGTCTCATGAGGGCGCCTGTCATCTCGTCGGTCCCGCCGGGATCGGCACGAGCACGAAGGGAGACGCCATGCGAGCGCTTTCGTTGGCTTGTTTGGTCGTCACCGTCGCAGCGTGTTTCGCGGCGGGACGGAGTGATTCCGCACCCATGAAACAGCCCCCACATTTGATCCACCCGGTTCGTTACGAGATCAACCACTCGCGGCGGTACATGGTCGCCGCAAAACTCGCGCGTGGCATCCAACGGTTCTGCCAGCAGGGCGCCGGCGCCTGCACGCTCAAAGGGCAGGCGTTCGTGATCGAGGACGTCGGCTTCCAGGAGCGGCTTTCGCCGGCGTTCATGGTTGGAGCTGCGATGACCGAAAGCTCAGGTGGGGACGCGGCGTGCGGCCGGAACCTGTGGGGGCTCAACAGTTGCCATAGCGGCAACTTTATCCACGGCCCTGTCCCCGCGTTCCGGGACTTCCGTGAGGCGTTCACGTATTTCGCCCGGTTCGTCCATGAGCGCTGGCCCGGCGCCCGCACCGTCTATGACCTGGTCGGGTATTGCGGCTGTGGGACGGCTGCGTGGGGGAACCGCACGTCGACGTTCATGGCCCGTATGGGGTTCGGTGGCGGGCGATTGTCCTATCCATAAAAGGAGAGGAGAAAGTTGTGAGCATCATGGAGGACAGGCTATCTCTGCTCGAGACGGTCGAGCTTGACCAGGGCGCGCATTCCCCGGACGGCAAGTTCTGCGTAATGGAGCTGGCCGCGTATCTGGCAAATGAGCCGTGGTCAGATCACCCCGACTGCGTAAGCCCGGTGATCGGCGCGTTCCTCAGGTCGTGGAACGACAGCCTGAACGACCAGGACCGGCAAATGCTGAAGCCGCTGATCCCGAAGGTGATCGGCACCGCGACAAGCAAGCGGGACGAGGAGACGCGGGCGTGGATGGCGACGGATTGGCTGGCCCGCGAGTGCGCTCCGGCATGGTTGCGGTTGGCTGGTTTGACCGCGCAGGCAGAGGCGTTGGAGAAACTGGCGCCGCTTGTTAGTGCAGCGTCGGCGCGGAAGGCGCAGCCCAAACTCGACACGGCACGTAAGGATTCTGCCGCTGCGTGGGACGCTGCGTGGGACGCTGCGTGGGCCGCTGCGGGGGCCGCTGCGTGGGCCGCTGCGTGGGACGCTGCGTGGGACGCTGCGGGGGCCGCTGCGGGGGACGCTGCGGGGGCCGCTGCGAGGGCCGCTGCGGGGGACGCTGCGTGGGACGCTGCGAGGGACGCTGCGAGGGCCGCTGCGTGGGCCGCTGCGAGGGCCGCTGCGTGGGACGCCCTTACTCCCACTGTCAGGATCCTTCAGCAGTCCGCCCTGCAGCTGGTTGAGCGGATGTGCGAGGTCGGACGGTAGTGCCGTACCGGGACCCTGAGCAGCAGCGTGAGTACAACCGGCGGTGGCACCGTGAGCGTTTGGATCTGTGCCCGTTGTGCGCTGATCTGAAGACACCGGGATTTGAGTTGTGCAAGGCGTGCCGGGATCATCAGCGGATGGTGGACTCCAGGCCGCGCGGGGTGTTTAGACAGCGTGACACGGCCCGTGTGGGCGTGAGC
>DATLUU010000117.1:0-2682 GCA_035577885.1 Verrucomicrobiia bacterium | reverse complement strand
CCGCCGGACGGCGCGGCCTCTCCCAGAAGCAGTGGGAGTGGGTCGACAAGCTCGTCGCGCGGGCCGAAGCGCCGGCTCCCGCCACGGCGGAGATCGGCTCGGTGACCGGCATCATCGAGCTGTTCGACCGCGCCCAGCGGCACCTGCGGCGACCGGCCATCCTCCTGCGCGGGCCGGACGGCGACCTGCGGCTGGCGCTCGCCGGGGCGCGGGCGCGCGTCCCCGGCTCGATCAACGTTACCTCGGCCGACCGGGGCAACTGGTACGGGCGCGTCACGCGAGACGGCGCGTACGAGCCGTGTCGCCGATACGACGACGCGACGATCGCCGCGATCACCCGCGGACTGCGCGCGATGGCGAGCGCCCCCGCTGGGACGGCCGCGGCGTACGGACACCTAACGGGGGCGTGCTGCTTCTGCAATCGGGCGCTGACCGACGAGCGGTCGACGTCGGTGGGCTACGGCCCTGTCTGCGCCGGCCACTACGGGCTGCCGTGGGGCGAGCGGGAGGCGGCGTAACAACAACCGAGGAGGAATCTCCATGACCACGAACGCAAAGTACGTCAAGCTAGTAGTACCGAACTCATTCTCCAACCGAGGGTGGGAGGATTACCTCGCCGGGCGACCGTTCCCAAGGGAGTACGACGAGTGGGACCAGGTGACCCAGCGGCACTACGAGCGCGGCCGGCTCCGCGCGGCTGGTGCCCGGCGATACCCACGGCGCATCCTGGGCTGCCGGACGATCCCGCCCCACGAGCCACAAGACATCGTCCGACGGACCAACGGACTCAGACTCGTGCCGCGGCGGGCGCACGCGTGACCCGCACCCAGGAGCGCCGCGTCCGGCTCTGGATGCGGCTGGCGCCGACCGAGCTCGTCCGGCGCGTCGCGGATACCAACGTGGCCGACACACCGGAGGCCGTCATGGACGAGCTGTGGACCCAGAAGGCGGCTCTGGGGGAGATGCTTCGACGAGGAGAGTTTGATGCCTAAGAAAATCATAGTGACGGTCTACGAACACATCACGGAATGCTTCGATTGCGAGATCGAGGTTCCGGATGGGCTCGAAGGTGACGCGCTAGACGATTGGCTCGCCTCTACGGTCGAAGACATCCGCGTCAACGGCGACCACGAGCGACAGTTCGTGTCCGTAGATGATACTGACTGGGAGGAGAAAACTCAGCTAAAACTTATAAGCTCCGTATAGCAACCCACGCGGGCGGAGCGACGCTCGTTGGATGGGACTGCCTATCCGACGGCGACGAGTGGGAATACTCGGTCGGCAAGTTTAAGAACGCTGACGAATCGTACTTCTGAGGGTCCCCAGAGAGGAGAGTTTGATGATCATTATCCTGTCCGACGACGAGCGGCGGAAGGCCGTCGTCCACGCGTCGCGCGGCACGTGCACGGTCACGTACTACCGACGGGCCCACCCGAGGGCGACCTTCCCCCGGTGGATCTACGAAAGGTGTGCCGAGAGTGAATACCCGCTTCACCTGGTGCTGGACATGACGGTCGAGGTGGTTAACCGACCCTAAAACTGTACGTAAAACAATAACGGACCTCGGGGCGATTATCCCCCGAGGTCCGTATTTATACCTTTGATATCAGTAGCTTACGCGCCAGTATACAACTGTACGTAAATGGGTTATTATACGGACAGTAAGGAGGATCGAAATGCCTATTCGACGAGCCAACGAGCACTATCGTCCGGAGGGCGAGCACCTCACCGAGGAACAGGTAACGCAGCTCATGAATGCCGCGCGTGCGCGGGGACGCCACGGTCACCGCGACGCAACGATGATCCTACTGGCGTTTCGCCACGGCCTCCGGGTCTCGGAGCTGGTGGGCCTACGCTGGGGCCAGATCAACTTCACCGCGAAGACACTTCGCGTTGTCCGCGTGAAAAACGGTAGCCCCAGCATGCAGTTCCTCGCTGACGTTGAGATCATCGCGTTGGAACAGCTACGGCCGACCCCCTTCCAGCATCGGTCCCCGGTTTTCATCGGCGAGCGTGGGCCGCTCTCCCCGGCGGCCTTCGCCCAGATGCTCCGCCGCGCGGCCGAGTCCATCGATTTCCCAATTAAGGCTCACCCCCACATGCTGCGTCACGCCTGCGGATACAAGCTCGTAAATCAGGGCGTCAACGTCCGGGCGATCCAGCATCATCTCGGGCATAAGAACATCCAGCATACCGTGCGATACACGACGCTCGTTCCTCAGCGGGGGTTCTGGAATGACTGAGACCCAGCCGCGGGGGATTTTTTCCCAAAAGCAATTGTGTAACAGGTAGCCTGTAATAGGGTAGTCTGTCTGTTACACTGTCTGTTACGCAATTTTTTCCCTGTTTCTAACCCCCTAAAACCTATGTAATACTGTAACAGGTATATCTAGATATTCTACTTGGCTAAAGGACGAATTCTGCTATTAGCGTATATGACAAAATCATGGGTTAGAAAGGTATAGAGCGCTCCCTGTTACGCGGTTACGCTATTTCTAAAGCCATTTTTCCGCGTTAAATTGCTCTTCTCCCGTAATTAAGTATATTTACACCGCGCCCCAATCCGACGTAATATCCCCTCTTTATTCGCTCGGAAAATAACCAACGATGATTACCAATGACCCCGATCTTACCGCTCGCTTCACCGCCGCCTGGTGGCGGACCTTCCGCTCGCAGCACGTG
>DATLUU010000116.1:0-2998 GCA_035577885.1 Verrucomicrobiia bacterium | reverse complement strand
GCGGCTCGTGGACGTGCGCGTGGTGGCGGCGACCCACCGCGACCTCCAGTCGCTGGTGGCGGAGGGGCGCTTCCGCGGCGACCTCTACTACCGGCTGAACGTAGTGCAGATCGAGATGCCGCCGCTGCGCGAGCGCGACGGCGATGTGGAACTCCTGGCGTCCTACTTCCTGGACCGCGCCGCGCGGCGCACGGGGAGGGGCACGCTCCGCTTCAGCCCCGAGGCGGAGATGCTGCTCGGTCGCTACGACTGGCCGGGGAACGTGCGCGAGCTGGAGAACGCGGTGGCGCACGCGGTCGCGGTGAGCGAGGGCCCGGTCCTGGGCGCGAACGAGCTGCCGGCCTCGGTGCGCTCACCGCGCCTGCTCTCGCCGCGCGCGGGTTTCGATCCGGAGCTGGCCCCGATCGAGGCGGCAGCGGGCGCGGGCCGGCCGCGGAGCAGCGGCCGCGACGCGGACGCGCGCTCGCTGGACGACGTCACGCGCGAGCACGTGCTGCGCGCGCTCACGCGCCACGACGGCAACGCCACCGCGGCGGCGAAGCAGCTCGGCGTCTCGCGCACGACGCTGTGGCGGATGCTCAAGCGCTGGGGCATCCCGCGCAGCCGCCCAGGCAGGAGCTGATCCGGAATGCCCTCCGAGCGGCGCTACTACGACGACAGCTACACCACGCGCTTCAGCGGCGAGGTGGTCGCGGTGGGCGAGCACGCGGGGAAGCCCGCCGTGGAGCTCGCGAGCACCTGGTTCTACCCGGAGAGCGGCGGACAGCTCGCCGATCGCGGCGCGATCGGGACGCTGGCACTCGCCGACGTGCAGGTGGGCGACGACGATCGCGTCTGGCACCTCGTCGAGGCCCCGGGCCCGATCCCGGCGTCCGGCTCGTTCGCTTGCGAGATCGACTGGGCGCGCCGCTTCGACCACATGCAGCAGCACACCGGCCAGCACATCCTGTCCGCGGCGTTCGAGCGGCTCCTCGATGCGCCCACGCTCTCGAGCACGCTCGGTGCCGAGCGGAGCGTCATCGAGGTCGGGCTCGCCGACGTCGACTGGCGCACGGTCGAGCGCGTGGAGGAAGCCGCGAACCGCGTGCTCTGGGAGGACCGCGCGCTCCGGCTCCACTGGACCGACGACGCGCACATCGGCGAGTTCCCACTGCGGAAGCCGCCCAAGGTCAGCGGACGCATCCGCGTCGTGGAAGTGCCCGACTGGGACTGGTCCGCCTGCGGCGGCACGCACACGCGGCGCACCGGCGAGGTGGGGGCGATCAAGATCGTGGGCTGGGAGCGGCTGCGCGGCAACGTGCGCTTCGCCTTCCTGTGCGGCGGCCGCGCGCTCCGCGACCACGCCTGGCGCACCGAGACACTGCTCGAAGCCGCGAAGCGCCGGAGCCGCAGCGACCGCGAGCTGGTCTCGCACCTGGAGCGAGCACTCGAGGAGCGCGACGAGCTGAAGAAGCGGCTGAACGCGGTCTCGGCGAAGCTCCTTGCCGACGAGGCGCGACGTGCGGTGGGCTCGCCGCCCCAGCGGGTGAGCGTGCTCGCGCCGGAGCGCTCGCGGGACGAGGTGCGCGCGTTCGCGCTCCAGTGCCTCGAGGCCGGGGCGCCGTGGGTGATCTCCGCGGCGGCGGCACCGGAGCCGGCGCTCGTGGTCGCTCGGGCAAAGACCGTAGCCGGCGCACTCGACCTGCGCTCGCTCGTGCCGGCGCTGCTCACCGCGGCGCGCGGCAAGGGCGGCGGCAGCCCGGACATGGTCACGGTGGCGCCCGCCGACGCGGACGGTGCGCGCGCGGCATTCGAGGTGGCGAACGAGGCACTCGCGAAGCACTGAGATGCCGGGCGTGGTGTACGCTCCGGAACCTCGTCCCTTCTGCTTCCGCGATCGACCCCCTCCGGAGTGCGCCATGCGCCTGAAACCTTCCGTGGTCGCGAGCCTGGCTCTAGCTGCATCGTTGTGGATCGCAAGCATCGCCGCCTCGCAGTCGGAGACGGCCCCGGACAAGACTCCGCCGCTGCTCGGGTTCCGGACCTCCGCGGCCGAGGGGCAGGTCGCGCTCGAGTCGCGATTCGACGCCAACCTCCGCCGCGACGACCTGCGCGAGTGGATGAAGCGGCTGACCGCGCGGCCGCACCACCTGGGCTCGCCCTACGGCAAGGAGAACGCCGAGTACCTCGCGGGCCTGTTCCGCTCCTGGGGTTACGACACCGCGATCGAGCGGTTCGACGTGTTGTTCCCCACGCCGAAGAACCGGGTGCTCGAGCTGCTGGCGCCCACGCGCTTCACGGCCGCACTGCGCGAGCCCGCGCTCGCGGCCGACAGCACGTCCGGCCAGGCCAGCGAGCAGCTCCCGACCTACAACGCCTACTCGATCGACGGCGACGTCACCGCCGATCTCGTGTACGTCTACTACGGGCGGCCGCGCGACTACGACGAGCTCGAGCGGCGCGGCATCGACGTCAAGGGCAAGATCGTGCTCGCCCGCTACGGCGGCTCCTGGCGCGGCATCAAGCCCAAGGTCGCGGCCGAGCACGGTGCGATCGGCTGCATCATCTTCTCCGATCCGCGCGAGGACGGCTCGTTCCAGGGCGACGTCTATCCCAAGGGCGGCTGGCGGAGCGCGGACGCCGTGCAGCGCGGATCGGTGGCGGACATGCCGCTCTATCCCGGCGACCCGCTCACACCCGGCGTCGGCGCCACCGCGGGTGCGAAGCGGCTCGATCGCGCGCAGGCGAAGACGCTGACCAAGATCCCGGTGCTGCCGATCTCGGCCGCCGACGCGCTGCCGCTGCTCCAGGCGCTGGGTGGCCCGGTGGCGCCCGAGGAGTGGCGCGGCGCGCTCGCGACGCCCTATCACCTCGGGCCCGGCCCCGCGAAGGTGCACCTCCAGCTCCAGTTCGACTGGAAGCAGGTACCCGCGTACGACGTGATCGCGCGCCTGCGCGGCAGCGAGCGACCCGACGAGTGGATCGTGCGCGGCAACCATCACGACGCCTGGGTGAACGG
>DATLUU010000115.1:0-13578 GCA_035577885.1 Verrucomicrobiia bacterium | reverse complement strand
CCGGCTACGTCGAGCAGGGGCGCCGCGAGGGTGCGCGCCTGGTGCTGGGCGGCGCCCGCCCGGCCGGGGACCTCGCGGGTGGCGCCTACCTCGAGCCGACCGTGTTCGCGGGCGTGGATCCGGGGATGACCATCGCGCGCGAGGAGATCTTCGGCCCGGTGGTGACGGTGATCCCGTTCGCGGACGAGGCCGACGCGCTGCGCATCGCCAACGCCACGCCCTATGGTCTCGCCGGCGCGGTGTGGACGCGCGACATCTTCCGCGCCTTCCGCGTCGTGCGCGGGCTCAGGGCCGGGGTGGTGTGGGTCAACCACATGCAGCCGACCTACGTCGAGGCGCCGTGGGGCGGGATGAAGATGAGCGGCACCGGGCGCGAGCTGGGGCGCTACGGCGTCGACAGCTACCTCGAGCTGAAGCAGGTGCACGTCAACCTCAACGAGGCGCCGATGGGCTGGTACTCGTGAGCGGCGGCTGGCGCGGTTCCGAGGCGGTGGCGGCGCCGGCGATCCGGCTCCGCACCGAGCTTCCCGGCCCCAAGAGCCGCGCGCTGCTCGCCGAGCGCCGGCGCTGGGTCTCCGCCGGCGTCTCCGAGGCGCGCCACGGCATCTTCTTCGAGCGCGCGGAGGGCGCGCGGCTCACCGACGTCGACGGCAACGTGTTCCTCGATTTCAGCGGCGGGATCGGGTGCATGAACGCCGGCCACGGCGCGCCCCGCGTGCTCGACCGCGTGCGCGAGCAGCTGGACCGGCTGCAACACGCCTGCTTCATGGTCGCGCCCTACGAGCCGTACGTGGCGCTCGCCCGCACGCTGTGCCGGATCGCCCCGATCGCGGGCGAGACGCGCGCCGCGCTCTTCAACAGCGGCGCCGAGGCGGTGGAGAACGCGGTCAAGATCGCGCGCCGCGCCACCGGCCGGCCGGCGGTGCTGGCGTTCGATCCCGGCTTCCACGGCCGCACGCTGCTGGCGCTGTCGCTCACCAGCAAGACGACGCCGTATCGCGACGGCTTCGGCCCGTTCGCGCCGGAGGTCTACCGCTTCCCGGTCCCGGACCTGCTCCGCCGGCCGCGCGAGATCTCGGAAGAGGCGTTCATCGCGCGCGGCGTCGCCGAGATGTCGCGGTTCCTGAGCAGCAACGTGAACCCCGCCTCGGTCGCGTGCGCGGTGATCGAGCCGGTGCTGGGCGAAGGCGGGTTCATCGTCCCGCCGCGCGCGTTCCTGCTCGAGGTGGGCCGCCTCTGCCGCGAGCACGGCATCGTGCTCGTGGCCGACGAGATCCAGACCGGCTTCGGGCGGACGGGCACGATGTTCGCCTGCGAGTGGGCCGGGCTCGAGCCCGACCTCGTGTGCATGGCGAAGTCCCTCGCGAACGGCTTCCCGCTCTCGGCCGTGGTCGGCCGTGCGGCGCTCATGGACGCGGTCCAGCCCGGCGGCCTCGGCGGGACGTTCGGCGGCAACCCGGTGGCGTGCGCCGCCGCGCTCGGCGCCATCGAGACGCTGGAGCGCGAGGAGCTGCCGCGGCGCGCCGCCGCGCTCGGCGCCGTGGTCGCCGGGCGCTTCGCGGGCTTCGCCGAGCGCTTCCCGTTCGTGGGCGAGGCGCGCGGCGTGGGCGCCATGCGCGCGCTCGAGCTGGTCACCGACCGCGCCACGCTGGCGCCCGACAAGGAGCGCACCGAGCGCGTGCTGGCGCTGGCGGCGTCCCGCGGGCTGCTCATCCTCTCCGCGGGTCTCCACGGCAACGTCATCCGCACGCTGATGCCGCTGGTCGCGAGCGACGCCGAGGTCGCGGAGGGGCTCGCGGTGCTGGAATCCTGTCTCGCGGACGTGGCCGCGGAGAGAGCCGTCCCGTGAGACCACGCGTCGTCATCCTCGGCGGCTCCGGCGCCATGGGGCGCATCACCGCGCGCGACCTCGTTCGCACCGGCCGCGGGCGCATCGAGGTCGTGATCGCGGACCGCGAGCGGCCGGCGAAAGCCATCCCCGGCGTGCGCGTGGTGCCGCTCGATGTCACCGAGCCCGCGAGCCTCCGCCGCGCGCTCGCCGGCGCCTGGGCCACGATCGCGTCGCTCCCCTACCGCTTCAACCTGCTCGCCATGGAGGGCGCACTCGCAGCCGGGACGCACTACCTGGACCTCGGCGGCCTGTTCCACATGACCCGGCGCCAGCTCCCGCTCGCGCGCGCGTTCGCGCGCGGCGGCCGCATGGCGATCCTCGGCATCGGCTCGGCGCCCGGCATCCTGAACGTGCTCGCCGCGCGCGCCGCGCGCGCTCTCGAGACGGTGAGCGAGGTGCACTGCCTCGTGGGCGCGAGCGACCGGACGCGGTACCGCGAGGCGCCGCCGCTCGGCTTCGGCTACTCGGTGGACACGCTGCTCGACGAGTTCTCGATGCCCTCGGCCGTGTTCCGCGACGGCGCCTGGCGCATGGTGCCCGCGCTCGACCCGCACGAGCGGATCGAGGTGCGCTTCCCGCCGCCGGTCGGCCGCATCCCCGTGGACACCACGCTCCACTCCGAGGTGGCGACGCTGCCGCTCCATTTCAAGGACCGCGGGATCCGCGAGGTCACGTTCCGCCAGGGCTTCGATCCCGCGTTCATGGAGCGGCTCGCGTTCCTCGTGCGGCTGGGGCTCGCCGAGACCGGGGAGCCATCGCCACGACCGAGGCACCGCGCTCGCGCGCGGGCGAACGGCGGCTCGCCCGCCCCGCGCGAGCTGCTGCTGCGCATGCTCGAACGGCTGCCGAAGCCGGTGCCGAAGGGCCGGCCGGAACGCCACGAGGTGCTGCGGACCGTGGTCAAGGGACGTCGCCAGGGCCGCGCGGTGACCGTCACCACCGACTGCGCGGTCGGGCCGCGCGCCGGCGGCGGCGTGGGGCCCGACATCGACACCGGCGCGCCGCCCTCGATCGCCGTCCAGCTCATGCTCGCGGGCGAGATCCCGCTCGCGCCCGGCGTCTGGGCCCCGGAGCAGGTGATCCCGCCGGCGCCGTTCGTGCGCGAGCTTAAGCGGCGCGGCATGCGCGTCGTGCAGCGGGCGGCGCGATGAGCGGCGCCGCGCCGCGGATCGCCGACAGCCCCGAGTGGGACGTGCGGCCGGCGCCGCGCCGCGTCGTCGCCGTCGGCGACCTGCACGGGGACCTGCGCGCGTTCGGCGCCATCGGCCGCGCGTGCGGCCTCCTCGACGAGCGCGGGAGCTGGCGTGGCGCGGGCACGCACCTCGTGCTCATGGGCGATCTCGTGGGCGGCGAGCACTCGCGGCTGCTCCTGAACGCGGTGATCCGCCTCGAGCGCGAGGCGTTCCGCGCCGGCGGCCGCGTCCACGCGCTGCTCGGCAATCACGACCTGCTGCCGATCGCGGGCCGCTTCGGGAAGCTCACGCGGCGAGAGCGGCGGGAATACCAGAAGAGTGACTTCCAGGGCGAGGGCCTCTACGCCCAGTGGGTGCTCGGCCGTCCCACCATCCTCAAGATCGGCCGCACGCTCTACGTGCACGCCGGGCTCGACCGCTGGGCGCTGGACATCGATCCCGGCGAGGTGAACGCGCACGTGCGAGCCTGGATCGCACACCTCCAGGGCGTGGGGCCGAGGCCGCCGCGGGAGACGCGGTGGACGTTCGACGACGACGACGGCCCGATGTGGACGCGCGCGTTCCGGGACCGCGGCCGGCGCCCCAAGGATGCCCCGTCGCGAAAGACGATCCGCGCCATCCTGGAGCGGCTCGGCGCCGAGCGCATCGTGCTCGGCCACTCACCGACGGACGATGGCTCGATCGTGCTCGACCACCCCCACTATGGCGGGTCCGTCGTCCTCATCGACACGCGCATCTCCGACCGGAAGCGCGGGCGGCTCGGCGCGCTCGCGATCGAGGGCGACGTGCTGCGGCCGGTCTACGCGGACGACCGCGCGGACGGCGACGGGCTCCGCGAGCGCGAGGCGCGCGAGGCGGCGAAGCCCGAAGGGCTCGTCCACCGCGTGCTCGCGAAGCTGGGTGACATCTTCAAGGGCGGAAGACGGCGTTAGACATCTTCAGGGGGCGGCCGGCGCGCGAAGCGGCGCTCAGGGTTCGCGCCCGCGATCAGCCCCGGGTGCGAGAGCCCTTCGCTGGCGGCTGCTTCTGCACGTCGGTGACGGCGCGCGACAGGCTGGTCCGGAACTCGGCCGAGGTGACGTCGCTCCACGGCGCGTCCAGCCCGCGGCGCAGCTCCTCGATCCGCGCCCGGCGCGCCTCGCGATAGCGGCCAGACGCCGCGGCGGCTTCGCGGTCGGCGACGCCCCCGGCGCTCTTCAGGAAGTCTTCCACGAGTCCGATGGTCACCACGCAATCCTGGATCTCGCCCAGGTGATCCTGCAGCGCCACGAGCGCGCGGATCGGCTTCTCCACGGCGCCGTCCAGCACCTCGCGGAAGAACTCGAGCAGGTAGCGCAGGCGCTTGCCCTCGATGCGCAGTGCGTGCAGCGTCTCCACGCTCGCCCACGGCAGCATCTTTTCATAGGCGCACAACGCCGCGTAATGGGACCAGATCTCGAACGGCAGCACGTGGCGCACCAGCGTCGGCTTCGGCGCGGCCTCCGAGCGCGCACCGGCTCCCGGCGTATCGAGGAACGCGGTGTACTGCTCCTTGAACACGGCGTGCACCTGGCCGCGGAGGTGGTCCATCATCCGCTGGCGTGAGGCTTCGCGCTGTCGCATCCACGCCTTGAGCAGGACCTGGAGCCCGCGTGCCTCGCTCGCGGCCAGCGACGACTGGTGCGCCTGTGCCGCGGCGAGCAGCACGTCCATGTCGCGCACGGCGCCGATGGTGCCGCCGAGCGAACGCAGGCCGTCGCGCACCGGTCGCAGGAACTTCTTCCGGCAGTAGGGCTCGATGATGCGCAGCGCCGCCCGCTGCCGGCGCGTCGCCACGCGCATGTCGTGCAGCTCCTCGGGGTCCTCCCCCGCGATCGTGCCCGGCTCGTGGGCGAGCGCCTTCTCCCAGTGCAGGCGCAGGATCTTGCGGCCGGCCTCGAGCATCGGGTCGTCGGCGCGGAGGCCGACGCCGTTCCCCCGACGACCGCGGCGGCGGGCGCGCGCGGGAGCGTCCTGCGCTATGGACACTTCGGGCTGAGCCAGGTCGGGCCGATCGCCGCCCTCGTGGTTCCCGTCGTGCCCGGACGTGTCCACCAGCGCCAGCGCGCGCTCGAACTTGGAGCGCGTCTCCGGCTGGAGCCCATACGGCTCCAGCAGCTTCTCCAGCTGCTCGAGGTCGGCGCCATCCCCCTCGGGCGCGAGCTCGATCTCCAGCTCGCGTGCCGTGGCGCCGTCCACGAACTCGACCTCGTCGAGCGAGAGCACGGCGATGCGGTGATCCGAGCGCACCACGTCGCGCGTCGTCCGCCGCTGGCGGAGCGTGAGGAACTCGACGAGCGGCTTGTCGTGCGCCATCTGCATCACGAAGTCGCGGGGCGCGCCCTCGGGCCAGCGCTCCGGGGGCGCATCGGCCGGCACCTCCACTTCGAGCTCGCGGCGGCGATGCACGGAGCCGGTGGCACCCCCGAGCCCCTTCACCGTCACCAGCTCCGGGCCGCCCTCCGGCCGCGCGCGCCGCCGCAGGGCGTGGCCGCTCTGCAGCAGGTCACGGCCCTCGGTGTCGACGTAGTGATCGGTGATCCGCTGCTCGCCGGCCGGGACCAGCGTGTAGTCCCCGAGCGACTCGAGCGCCAGCAGCTTCTCGAATGTCGGGTCATCCGGCACCGCGAACTTGGCTTCGATCTCCATGGTGATCCACGTCCTCCGGATCCCGGCGGCGGTCCATCCCTCCTGACATCGGCAGCGAACGCCCCGGACCTCATGCCACGGGTGTGGGGCGCCGCGGCCGCGCCGCGCGGGTCAGGCGGTCGCGCCCGAAGGCCGCTTCATGAGCACGCGCGTGACGCTCGCGCACAGCTCGTCGGAGATGTCGTCCTCGTCGCGGGTCGCGTCCAGCGTGTGGAACCCGTACTCGTGAGCGAGCCCGTCCAGCTCGCGGATGATGCGGCCCTGGTAGTTGACGAACGAATCGTAGAGGTCCTCGCCCATGGGCACGTCCATGCCGGACTCCCAGTAGTCGAACGGCCCCTCGGCGAGCACGCGCGGCACCAGCTGCTGCGGCTCGATGTGCAGGTAGTAGACGGCGTCCGGGAGCAGCGCGAACGAGTACACCTGCTTGATCCAGTCGGGATCGGCGCCGCGCACGATCGCGCGGGCGATGAGCGAGTAGACGTACCGATCGGTGATCATCACGAACCCGGCGCGCAGCGCGGGCACGATCTGCTGCTCGAGCCGGTCGGCGAAATCGGTCGCGTAGAAGAGATTGAACGCGTTCGCCCCGAGCGTGTTCCCCTGCTTGGCGCGGCGGATGCCGCGGCTCGCGAGGTCGGAGCGCGTGAGGCCGGTCTCGGCCACGGCGTAGCCCAGCTGCTCGAGGTGCGCGCGCAGCCGGTTCACGTGCGTGGTGCGGCCGACGCCGTCGGGGCCCTCGATGACCACGAGCCAGCCCGAGAGATCGCCGAGCTCGAGCCCGGGGATGCCCTGCCCGTACGACTCGAAGCGCCTCATGCCGTGCGCTCCTCTTCCTCGTCGAGCAGCCCCGCGCCGGGGGCTGCGACGCCGCCCAGGTGCGGGCGCACGAGCTCGCGCAGCGCGCGCTGCTGCACCTCGACCGGCAGCGTTCCATCCATCGTCGCCAGGCCGTACTCGCGCACGAGCCCTTCGTACTCCTGCTGGATGCGCGCCTGGAACAACCGGTAGCTCTCGGTGGGGTCCGTGGACAGCCGCAGGTCCATGCCCGCCTCGTAGTACTTCAACTTGGGTCGTGCCGAGAGGATGCGGTGGAGCGCCATGTCGAGCGGCACGCGGAAGTACACCGCCAGCGTCGGCGTCACCGCGAAGCGGTAGAGCGAGCGCACCCAGCCGCCGTCCACGCCGCGCGCCACGTCGCGAGCGAACGCGGTGTAGACGTAGCGGTCGGCGAGCACGATGGCGCCGGCCTTGAGCGCCGGCACGATCTGCTGCTCGAGCCGGTCCGAGAAATCGGTGGCGTGGATGAGCGAGAACGTGAGCGGCGTCAGGAGCTGGCGCTTCTTCCCGCGCGACGTGGTCGCCTTCACGATCGAGGACGAGTTCCACTCGCTGAACGTGACCAGGTGGCCTTCGCTGCGCAGCCACTGCGTGAGCAGCGCCAGCTGCGTGCTCTTGCCCGAACCGTCGATGCCCTCGACGATGAACAGCTTGCCCGGATAGGCGTTCGGCCGCTGGCCGAACGTGCTGGGCGCGCTCATGCGACCCTCCCGCTCTTGAACGGCTTCACGGCCCGGAGCGCAGCCGGGCGGAGCCACCACCGGAGCTGGCCGCGGCCTGGCTCCGGAACCTCACAGGTTATGGAACAAGCACCCGCCTTCTTGAGAACGAGCGCGCCCTCCCCGGAGGTGCGAAGCAGCCCCCCGGCGAGCAGGTCCAGGCCCGGCTGGTGGCCGACGAGGGCGAGCACCGCATCGCCCGGCTGGCCCTTGAGCCAGTCGATCACCCGCCGCCACGCGCCCTCGGGGGCGAGCACCGGCAACAGCTCGGGATCGCCGCCGAGATCGAGTTGGTCGGTGAGGCAACGCGCGGTATCGAGCGCCCTCACCGCCGGACTCGAGACCACGCGCGCGATCCGGGGCTCCATCCGCGCCACGCCCCGCGCCGCACGGCGCGTGACCTCGACGCCGTGCGCGGTGAGCGGACGCTGGCTGTCGTCCGGCCAGCGCTCGGCATCGCGCGCCTCGGCGGGACCGTGTCGGAAGAGGACGATTCGCATGGGCTTCCGTGGGGTGGGAAGACGGCTGAGGGGGGTCCGGGAACCCTAGCACGGACCGGTTCTGGCTTTCCTGCGCATTGTGGGCCGGAGTTGCCGGAAATCCCTCGGGTAACGAGGTTTAGGCCCTGGCCAGCAGCCTTTCGGCCACCCCGGCGAGCCCCCCCTCCACCATCTCCAGCTCGCCGCTCGGGAGCGTGGCGAGCGCCCGGCGTACGCGGTCGGGCGTGTACGGCTGGAGGAGCCAGAAGAGCCGGACGTTCCGCCATCCGGGCTCGCGTCGCTTGAGTGCGAGTGGCAGTGCGATATCGAGCGAGTAGACGTCGCCCACGATCGCGTCGGGCCGCTCTTCGCGGAGCACCGCCTCGTAATGGGGGCGCGCCACATCGACGCTGAGCCCACCCACGTCGAACGCATCCGCGCCCGCATCGGCGAGCACGAACTTCTTCGCCGAGCCGCGCAGTCGGAGCGCGCCGTCGGCACGCTCGGGATGCACGCGGTTCGGCAGGCCGGCGTGGTCGAACCAGCGCTTGAGCTTCTCGGTGCCGGAGTTGGAGACCACGACCACGTCGACGCCGCGCGCGAGCAGCTCGCGTCCCGCGCTCGCGGCGCTCGCGGTGATCGCGGGCCCGCGCCGCGACTCGACCTCGCGCACGCCGTCCGTGTGGGCGCGGCCGCCGAAGGTTCCGAGCGAGCCGTCGCGCGCCTCGATCGCGGCCGCGAGGCGCGCCGCGAGCGCGTCCTTGCCGCGTGCGGCATCCAGGTAGTGGAGCAGCGCGCCGTGCAGGGTGAACGGGTCCTCGTCGGCGTACGCCGAGATGCGGCCCGACGTGCTCCATCCCCAGCGCGAAGGCTCGGCACGCAGCGCGGCGCGCGCGCCCGCCACCCAGGCGCGCACCGCGGCGCGATCCGGTTCGCCCAACATGCCCTCGAGCGCCGCGTCCAGCGCGGCGCCGTTCGCGATGCCCTCCTCGTCGGGATAGGTCCACACGCCGTCGAAATCGCTCAAGAGTTTCATGGACGCGTGTGTCTCACGCGCGCCGTCGCGCGCGCAAGCACGCGTGCGCGGCGCCGCGAGTTCACGCGCCCCGGACAAGGGCCTTCGCGCTTGCGCTTGACCTGGCACCCGCCAGCGGGCAGCTTGCGTTCGGCGCTTCCCGTGCTGTTCAAGGAGTGCCCAGCCGGGCCGGAGCGCCACCGCGCCGATCAAGGACGATTCCCCGCACGATGCGGGCCGAAGAAGGGAGTTCCCGTGAAGCGACTGCTCGCCACCGCACTCGCCGTGGCGCTCGCCTGCGCCGCCACTCCGGCGCTCGCGCAGGTGTATGGCGTCTTCAACGACGCGAAGGTGCTGCCGGTGAACGGGCACCTGGGCGGCGGCTACCTCCAGTTCGACAAGAGCAGCGCCACGCTCATGGGCCAGCTCCGGCTGTCGCTCTACCCCAACTTCGACTTCGGCTTCGTGGGCGGGCTCTCGCGCCTGGACATCGAGAACGACACCAAGTCGTCGGTGCGCCTGGCCACCGACTTCCGCGGACAGGTCGCGACCCAGAGCGCCAACTTCCCCATGAACATCACGCTCGGCGCCGCGCTCGCGCTCGAGAGCGCCGACGGCTTCTCGCTGCTCTCGGTGGGCCCCACGGCGGCGGCCTCCCGGGTGTTGGACCAAGCGAATCAGTGGACGGCCACGTTTGGCGCCTCGCTGCTGCTGTCCCGATCCGAGATCAGCGGCGATCGCAACACCGACACCTCCTTGCCGTTACGCCTCGGCCTCCAGTACGCGCCCAACTCGAGCCTGCGCATCCTGTCCGAGGCCCAACTCGCTGTGAGCGATGAGATTAGAGACGATTTCTCGTTCACACTCGGAGTCCTGTTCCCGTTCTGAGACATGAGCCTGTAGTCTCATGTGTAATGTCAAGCGGGGCAATGCCTTACAAGCCATTCAGTCGTCCCTTGTAGGGGCATGGGTCGGATGCTAGCCTCAGGCTCCGCCGCGAGGGGTTGGGTCAGTCGCCCCCGGCGCGCATCCTTGGCCGATTCCACAAACCACTGTTGTCGTTAGTTTTGGGGCCGCGAGTCGAATCCGACTGCGACCCCCTGCCGAACCGTTCCCGAGCCAGGCCGGCCCCCTGTGGACTGAATTGTGGAGGACCTTTTCTCGAGTTCCACAACTGATTCTCTCTCAACATCTTGAGAGTGTGTCCACAGATGTGGACAATCCGTTCCCGTTGTATGGAAGCCGCCCCCGCCCACACGGCCACTGACCCTGCACGCAACCAATCGCGAGGGGTCCTCGCCCCGTGAGCGACGGCTGGAACCCTTTCAGCAAGGACGTTGGAAATGGCTGTCCTGCCTGTCACCCCTGACCAGGTCGCTACCGTCTGGGAACAGGTCCTCCTCAAGGTGCGGGATCGACTCACGAGCAGCCAGGCGTTCGACACCTGGTTCCGCCCCATCGTGGCGCGTGAGTTCGGACCGCAGTCGGTGGACCTCGAGGTTCCCAACGCGTTCTTCGTGGACTGGATCCACGAACACCACCTTCACCTCTTGCGCCAGGCGTTCACCGACGTGCTCGGGGATTGCCCCGACATCCGGTTCTCCGCGCGAGAGCCCCTGCCCCTGCCCGTAACGCCGCGCGAGGCCGTGGCGCCGCCGCCGCCCGCGGTCCCGGCAGCACCGGCCCCCTCCGTTACTGACCCGCGCCTGCGCGAGTGGCTCGAGAGCCAGCTCCATCCCCGGCTGACGTTCGAGTCGTTCGTCGTCGGCGCCAGCAATCGTTTCACGCACGCGGCCGCCATGGCGGTGTCGCAACGGCCCGGCGATGTCTACAACCCGCTGTTCATCTACGGCGAGTCCGGCCTCGGGAAGACGCACATCCTCCACGCCGTGGGCCACGAGGTGAAGCGCCTGAACCCCGACGCGCGCGTGTTCTACGTGTCCGCCGAGCGGTTCACGAACGAGATCATCTGGGCCATCCAGCACGGCCAGACGGCCGCGTTCCGGAGCCGTTATCGCAACGTCGACGTGCTGCTCGTGGACGACGTGCAGTTCCTCGCCGGCAAGGAGAGCACCCAGGAGGAGTTCTTCCACACGTTCAACGCGCTGCGCGACGCCCACAAGCAGATCGTGGTCACCGCCGACAAGGCGCCGAAGGACATCAAGGGTCTCGAGGAGCGGCTGATCTCGCGCTTCAACCAGGGCCTGGTGGCGGACACGCAGCAGCCCGACCTCGAGACGCGCATCGCCATCCTGCGCGCGCGCGCCGACGAGGACCCGGGCAACGTGCGGCTCGCCGACGACGTGGTGCTGCTGATCGCGGACCGCGTGCGCGGCAACGTGCGCGAGTTGGAGGGCTGCCTGGTGCGGCTCATGGCCGTGGCCTCGCTCACGCATCGGGAAGTCACGCAGGAGCTGGCGAACGAGGTGCTGGCGCAGTACGTGCGGCCCGAGGCGGAGCATCACCAGCCGGATCGCATCCTGGCGGCGGTGTCCGAGCGCTTCGGTGTGCGCCCGGAGACGCTCGTGGGCAAGCGGCGCACGCAGGCGATCGCGCTGCCCCGGCAAGTGGCGATGTACCTGATGCGCCATCTCACCGAGCTGTCGCTGGTGGAGATCGGTGCCTGTTTCGGCGGACGCGATCACAGCACGGTGATCCACGCCTGCCGGCAGATCGCCGAGAAGATCCAGCACGACGAGGCGTTTCGCGACAAGGTGAACGGGTTGTTCTCCACAGTCGCGTCTTGACCGGCTGTGGGGCGACCGTGGGCGAGCGTGGGGGTTGGGGACGATCCAGCCACCCACGCTCGCGACCGTGGACAACCGACGCCGCCGTGCACATCGGGGCCTTCGACTCAAAGCCCTGCGCTCGGCGGCGTTGCGGGGCCGGCAAGCGGGTTGTGAACGGTGTTCACACCGCCTACGGCTACTGGGTTCTTATTTATTGATACAGAAAGATTTAGAGGCAGGCTTCAGGGTCGTTCTCCGCTTGCCTTCCCGTACCCTCCTGCCTAGAATGCAGCCGCGCCTCGAAATGCCCCCGGGATCGGCCATCCGGGACGGCGGAAACCGCGGCCGGACATGAAGTTCCTCGCCGTCAGGGAGCGACTTATGGACCTCACCATCCAGCAGGGCGATCTGGCCTTCGCCGTGGCCCGCGCCCTCGGATCGGTTCCCCAGAAAAGCGCCCAGCCGCTCTTGAACTGCCTCCTGCTCGAGGCGGACAAGACCACGCTGCGCGTGACCGGCAGCGACCTCGATCTCACCACCAGCGTCACCGTGCCCTGCCTGGGCAAAGCCCCGGGCCGAGTCGCCGTGAACGCGAAGCATTTCCACGAGGTCGTGCGCAAGATGCCGCGCGGCGCCGTGTCCCTGCGCACGGAGAAGAACCAGCTCGAGCTGGACTACGGCGACGGCCGCGGCTGGTCACGCTTCCCGGTGCAGAAGAGCGACGAGTACCCGACGCCGCCCGAGTTGAAGGGCGAGACGAAGCTGACGCTGCCGGGGGAGACCCTGGCGCGCCTGGTCGAGCGCTCGGCGTACGCGGTCTCGGAGGAGCCCACGCGCGCGAGCTTGAACGGCGTCTTCCTCCACGGCAGCAACCAGCTGGTGGCGTTCGTCGCCACCGACGGCCACCGGCTCGCCCGCGCCACGGCGAAGGGCGGCTACGGCGATCTCTCGCGCGAGGGCGTGATCATCCCCGCGCGCGCTCTCTCCACCATGAGCCGCGCCGCGGCCGAGGCCACGAGCGCGGTCGAGATCCGCATCGCGGACGGGCGCGGCCACGTCGGTTTCGTGGCGCAGGTGGGCGAGTTCAAGGTCGCGGTGACCGCGCGCCTGCTCGAGGGCCCGTACCCGAACTACGAGCAGGTGATCCCCAAGGACAACCCGCGTTCGCTCACGACCACGCGCTCCGAGCTGATGGAGGCGGTGGACATCGTCGCCTCGCACGCGGACACCAACACGCAGCAGGTGAGGTTCTCGATCCAGCCGGGCAAGCTCGCGGTGTCGTCGGCCACGGCCGACTTCGGCGCCGGCGAGCAGACGCTCGCGGCCGAGTACCAGGGCGAGCCGATGGACATCGGCTACAACGCCCGCTACCTGCTGCAGACGCTGCGCAACATCCCCACCGAGAAGGTGGTGTTCCGGCTCAAGACTGCGCTGTCGGCGGGCATCGTCGAACCCGTGGGCGCGCTCGCGCAGCCGGACGAGGAGCTGTTGTGCCTGGTCATGCCGCTCCGCCTGCCGGACGTGGCGGACGCGGAGCTCCGGCCCGTGGGCGGGGGCGGGGTCAGCAACGGGAAGAAGTGATCCACGCATGAACGGCCCGAGGCCCCTCGCGGCGATCCTCCCGGCACTGTTCGAACAGCTCGGGCTCGCCAGGACCGCCGAGGGCTGGCGCGCCGTATCGGATTGGCCGGCCGTCGCCGGACCACGCCTCGCGCGGCACACGCGCGCGGTGTCGTTCCGGGACGGCACGCTGGCCGTGGAGGTCGAGGGATCGGCCTGGATGCACGAGCTCGGATTCCTGAAGCGCGAGCTCGTGCGCAACCTGAACCGGCACCTGGGCGCCGACGTCGTGCGCGACGTGCGCCTGGTACGGGCCCGCGGAGGGACGCTGCGGTGAGCACCACGAAAGAAGGAGACGGCGCTTTGACGGCGGAGCCCAAGGGACACCACTACGACGCGACCAGCATCACCGTGCTCGAGGGACTCGAGGCGGTGCGCAAGCGCCCGGCGATGTACATCGGCGACACCGGCGTGCGCGGTCTGCA
>DATLUU010000114.1:0-3834 GCA_035577885.1 Verrucomicrobiia bacterium | reverse complement strand
CCAGACGTCGCCGGAGAACTGGGTCCACAGCGCGGGGTTCGAGAAGTCGTCGGTGCCGTCGATGATGACGGGCCCTGCGCCCGGCTGCGCGCGCAGCGTGATCGGGCTGCCGGCGAGTCCTGAAGCCGGGACCGTCACCTGCTCGCGATAGGTCCCGGGCATCACGGTGATGATGGCGCCGGGCTCGTGATGCGCGGTGAGCGCGGAAGTGATGGTGCAGTAGGGCGACGCGGGCGTGCCAGGCCCCGCAGCCGAGCACGAAGCGCTGGTGTTGTTGACGAAGTACTCCGCCGCGTGAACGGCGGGCGCCAGCGTCAGGGAAAGGGTCAGCAACGAGCCGGCCACGCACATGGCCGGCGAGCGAGTGGACAACGTCCAGGACATCTCTTGCCTCCCCGGTCAGACAACGAGCCTGGCCGCGATGTCCCCCCTCTGCATCCGTGCGTAGACACGAGATTAGTCGAGCGCGGTCGGCGGGCCAGCGGGAGAACCCCCGAACTTGAGCTCGGTCTTGTCCCGAGCGACCGGCCCCGCTTACTTGAGCACCACGATCCTGGCGCTCGCCACGTGGCCCGCCTCGCGGAGCCGCAGCCAGTAGATGCCGGCCGGCACGGGCGAGCGGTCCAGCACCACCTCGTGCTCCCCGGGACCCTGCGCTCCCAGCTCGCGGCGCAACACCACGCGCCCGAGCAGGTCCACGAGCACGAGCTCCGCGCTCGCGCCCTCGCGCAGCGAGTACACCACCGAGGGAACCACCGAGGTGGGGTTGGGATAGATGCCGCGCAATCCGAAGCGGTGGTCGATGGGCGGCTTCGGCACCGTGTCCTCGGCGGTGTCGGCGAACTGCGCCACGTACGCCTTCACGTCCGCGACCGCGCCGCACGAATCGCCGCAGTCCGTGGCCCAGTTGCTCGCGAACAGGACGCGCTTGCCGTCGCGCGAGGGCACCGGATGGGCCTCGCAGCGGTAACAGCCGGGTGTGAGCCCGTGGTAGTGCGCCCACTCCTCGAACTCGCCGCTCCCATCCAGCTTGACCGCCACGATCTCGCCGTTGAAGCGTTTCCCGGGCGCCCGGAAGTAGCTCGCGTACGCCCAGCCGGGCCGGCCGGTATTGCGCGCCGAGACGTGGGAGAACGGGGCCTCGTTGCGGGGATCGGTGAGCGACGTGACCTGTCCGTCCCGCAGGCGCACCATCACCAAGCGGCCGATGCTCGACCCCGGGCACGCGCGGCCGCCCACGAGCACGTCCTCGTTGCCGTCGAAGGGATCCGTCGCCAGGTCGGAGTGCTTGAGCGGGAAGATCCAGCCGTTCGGCCGGGCCTGGAACGAGCCGCAGCGCAGCGAAGCGACGGACATGGGGTGCGGGGAGATCGCGAGCGTCACCGGGTCGACCTCGAAGACCCGGTGCAGGTCCGCGGTCGTGTCCGTGCTGCCCGAGTACTTGAGGTCGATGTAGCGCCCCGACGGAGAGATGGACAGCGAGCCGATCGCACAGTTGAGAGGCGAGCTGACGCTGAGGCTACACGGCGGGAACGTGTAGACGGGCCCGATGCGCGACGCCGGCCAGGGCGGGAACGGCGGTTGGGGATCCATGTCCACGACGAACATCCCGCGTTCGTTGCCGAGGGCCACGAACCGGCCGTCGCTCGAGGTGTTGCCGTTCCCCGAGCCGATCCCGTAGTTGACCGCGATGGGCAGCCCCCAGGCGCGGGTCTGCACGCAGTTCACGATGTCGACCCAGGTCAGCGCGCGGCCGTCATTCGTCACGTTGATGAGCTCGTGCGCGTGTGCGGGCGAGGGATGCCAGCGGTAGTCGAAGAGCCCGGCCGCGTCGCACAGGGTGAACAGGGGCTCGTAGGTGCGGCCATCGAGGACGAGGCGCGTCGGCGATCCGCCCTCGAGGTTCTGGAGGATGATCAGCGTCTGGTCGGCGTTCCACGGCTCCTGCGTGCCGTAGACGTGGCGCGCGTCCGCGCCCCACACCCCGGGCACCGGGTCCGTCGGCTGGCCGGTGTCATTGGTGATGCGCGTCACCTGCGTGCCGAACGCCGGATCCACGCTCGGCACCAGGTATCCGGGCCTCGCCGAGGGCGGGATGGAGTCAGGCGGGAGCGACACCGACACCGCGCCCGGCGCCGGCCGTGGCGAGAGCATGGCCGCCAGCGCGAGCGCGAGGCAGCATGCAGCCCGGCGGCGCGCGCTTGGAAACCGTGCGCGCGCCGGGCCCGGAGCCGGGGCTCCTGTCATCAAGGGAACACACTTCCTCGCGTCGTCATTCGGCGATCACCAGCCGTCCGTGCGTCGCCGCTCCCGGCGTCCGCACCTGGTAGTAGTAGACGCCTCCGCGGAGGCGCCGGCCGTCGTCGCCGCGTCCGTCGAACGCGACGGACTGGGCCCCGGCGGCCGCCGCGGGATCTCCCCCGAGCCGCCGCACCACGCGGCCCGCGAGGTCGTAGATCGCGATCTGCGTCGCGCCGGCGGCGCTGGTCGCGAACACGATGCGCGCACCGTCCGCGCGCACCGGGTTCGGGTGCACACCCGGCGCCAGGAACGGATCGTCCACCGCACCGGGCTCCGGTGCGTCATCCGCGAACTCCGCCGGCATCGCCACGCCCGAGCCGGTCACGATCGAGACGTCGTCGACGCGGAACGCGGTGCCGAGCACCGAGGGCGCGTTCACGACCGAGACCCCGAGCATCGAGCCCAGGAGATGGGTGGTGACATCGGCATCGAGCGCAAGCCAGCCCGTCCCGAGCACGACCGACGACGAGAGGGTCGTGAACGAGGCGCCGCTTGCGTTCGACTCGCGTACCGCGAGGCTCACGAGCCCCGCGCCCAGCTCCGAGCGCACCCAGGCGCGGGCGTGGTATTGCGCGCCCACGGCTTCGCCCGCCGGGAGTGCCGAAGGCTGGTCGCTCGCCCCATAGCTGACGAGGCCCAGGCGAGGAGCGGACACGGGCAGCGAGAAGCGACCGTCCTTGCCGCCCTGGACGCGCCGGAGCGAGGCGCCGCCCATGGCCGACCAGCCGGAGGTGCCGCCCTCGAACGAGCCGTTCGCGACGAGGTTCGACGGCGGGCCCGAGACGTCCACGGTCGCGAGCGCGGACGCGGTGGCACCGCCGTCGTCAGTGACGTCCACGCGTGCGGTCCAGTGGCCCGCCGCGTAGGTGTGCTGCGCCTGGGGCGAGTGTTGTGGGCCGACGCGCGTGCCGTCACCGAAATCGAACAGGTAGGAGACGATGTGGCCCTCCGGATCGGAAGAGCCGCTGCTGCTCGCATGGACGTTGAGCGGCGCGGTACCGCTCGCGGGCCGGATGTCCAGTACCGCCACCGGCGGCCGGTTCGGCGCCGGCGCGTTCACGGTCACGGTGTCAGTCGCGGTGGCGGTCGCGCCCTTGTCGTCGGTCACGGTGACCGTGGCGGTCCAGTGCCCGGCAGCGTAGGTGTGGTTGGCGACCGCGGAGGTCTGCGGGCCGGCGGCGGTGCTGTCGCCGAAGTCGAACCGGTAGGAGGTGACCGTGCCGTCGGGGTCGGAGGAGCCCGAGGCATTGAGCTGGACGGCGAGCGGCGCGGTGCCGGAGGGCGGCGTCGCCGTGAGCTTCGCCACCGGCGGCTGGTTCGCCGCCGGCGCGTTCACGGTCACGGTGTCAGTCGCGGTGGCGGTCGCGCCCTTGTCGTCGGTCACGGTGACCGTGGCGGTCCAGTGCCCGGCAGCGTAGGTGTGGTGGGCGACCGCGGAGGTCTGCGGGCCGGCGGCGGTGCTGTCGCCGAAGTCGAACCGGTAGGAGGTGACCGTGCCGTCGGGGTCGGAGGAGCCCGAGGCATTGAGCTGGA
>DATLUU010000113.1:0-10071 GCA_035577885.1 Verrucomicrobiia bacterium | reverse complement strand
GGCCGCAAGTACTCGAGCGACGTGCTGCGCGATGCCATCGCCGCGAGCCCGCGCACGGGGCGCGTGGAGCTGCTGTGCGAGAACAAGGAGTTCTACAAGAGCTACACGCTCGACTATCGCGACGGCAGCCGCCACCCCACGCTCACGCGCGACAACGGTGCGCGGGATCACGTGAGCGAGATCCTGGCGCCGCACGCGAAATAGGAACGGATGCGCAGGCTCCTCCTCATCGGCTTGCTCATGGTCGCGAGCATCGCTGCGGCCAAGAGCAAGCCCAAGACGAGCAAACCCGCAACGCACCAGGCCACGACCGGCAAGCCGGCGCCCGCGCCGCAGCTCGGGGCGCACGTCGACGCTTACCTCCAGCCTTACATCGCGCTCGACCTCTTCCAGGGCGCGGTGCTGATCGCGCACGGCGACAAGGTGCTGCTGGAGAAGGGCTACGGCGACGCGAACGTCGAGCTGCACGTCAGGAACACGCCCGCGAACGTGTTCCGGATCGCGTCGCTCACCAAGCCCTTCACCGAGGTGCTGCTCGGGCGCCTGGTGGAGCAGGAGAAGCTGGCGCTCGATGCACCCCTGTCGCGCTACCTGCCGGACTTCCCGCAGGGCGACTCGATCACCATCGACATGCTCCGTCTCCACAGCGCCGGCATCCCGAGCATGAACAGCATCCCGTATGACGAGGAAGCGTCCACACCGAACACGCTCGACAGCCTCGTCCGGCGCATCGCGCGCGCGCCGCTCGATTTCCCGCCCGGGAGCCGCCGTCGCTACAGCAACGGCGGCTACGCGGTGCTCGCGGCGGTGATCGAGAAGGTGACGGGCCAGCGCTACGCGGACGCCCTGGCGGAACGTGTGCTCCGGCCGCTCGGCCTCACCCACACGTTCGAGGAGGCCGACGGCATGCTGGTGCCTGGCCGCGCCTACGCGTACACGGCGAGCTGGCGCTCGCGCCACGGCCTCGAGGTGGCGCCCTACCAGCAGATGGCGACCAAGTCGGGCGGCGGCTCGCTCGTCTCCACGGTGGGCGACCTGCACCACTTCCTGCGCGCGATGTACAGCGACCGGCCGATCCAGGCCGCGACCTGGCGCAAGCTCTTTCCCCCGGACAGCGTGTTCTCGTACCAGGGCCGCTGCCCCGGGTACAACGTGTTCATGGCGCGCGACTTCAAGCACGACCTCGACGTCGTCGTGCTGTGCAACAACTACGCGGCCGGCATGGTGGGCGACGTCGGCAGCGACCTGATCGCCATGGCGAGCGGCCGCGCCGTCGCCACGCCGACATGGCGTGCGGACGTGAAGGTGGACTCCGCGCGCGTCGAGCCCTACCTCGGCACCTACCGGCCCGAAGCGGGCGCGCTCCCCTACGGCGATGGTCCGGTCACGCTGCGCTGGCGAGGGCGCGATCTCGTGCTCGAGATCGGCGGCCGGTCCATCGATGTACCCATCCCTCAGGGCGACGATCGCTACCTGCTCCGGAATCTCTGGTCCGAGTTGAAGCTCGTGCCCGGAGGAGCCGGTCACGAGCCGGGCGTGACCATCCGCCCGCTGTGGTTCACGACCGACGCGAGGCCGCTCAAGCGCGTGCCGTAGCCGACCGCCCGACCGCGCGTTGCGAATTGCCACACGTTGCGGCGGCCCGGGCACACCGTACGGGCCCGTTACGCGCGTAACTCGTTGGCCGGGAAGGCGCGAGCGGCGGCACACGGCGTGCAGGAACATCGGCCCGACCTCGTGGGGCCACGCGAACCGCCCCCGGGGTCCACCCCCCGCGGGCCGGGCGACAACGTTTCCCGGCCCGCACCACCTTTCCCCGCCACCGCGTCCGCGGCGCGGAGGATGGGCCCGAGGAGGCAGGCATGTACGCCGTGACCCATAACAGAGTGGCAAGGATGCTGGAACGCACGCTCGTCGCGGCGCTGCTTGCGACCGGGTTGGTGCTGGTGATGGTGCCGGTGGCGAAGGCCGGCGAGATCATCCCCTCGGTGGGCTGGACCAAGATCACCGATGGCAACGGCGAGACGGCCACGTCCTACGGCCTCGCGCTGCGTGGCGGCATCGTGCCGATGCTCAGCGCCGAGCTCGGCTTCAGCTACCACAAGTCGGACCTGTTCGACGGCCAGATCGAGCAGACGCAGTGGCCGCTGACGGCGTCGCTGTGGCTGAAGCCCATGCCCATGTTCTACGTGGGCGGCGGCCTGGGCTGGTACAACACCACGCTCCACTACCCGAACACGCCTGCGCTCGCGAGCTACACGTCGCAGAAGACCGGTGTGCACCTGGGCGGCGGCATCACGATGCCGCTGGTGCCGGGTGTGGCGTCGGCGGACCTGAACCTGCGCTACGTCTACCTCGGCGAACAGAAGAGCGACCTGCCGCCGCAGAACTTCAAGGCCGACTTCTGGACCACGTCGCTGGGCGTGGCGTTCCACTTCTAGATCGAGCACGACCCGGCGCGCGACTGCCAACGCGCGCCGACGAGTCCGAGCGGCGGCTCCGGGGAAGCCCGGGGCCGCCGTTTCGTTGGCGCGTCAGTCGCGCACGTACACGTCCGCGCACCATACGAACGTCTTCCGGCGGCTGACACGGCGGAAGCCGCGCGAGGCGATCAGCGCACTCATCGCCGGCTCCGGGTGAACGTAGGCGCGGAACGCCCGGCGCGTCAGCGCCTGGAACCAGTTCTCGCCGGCGACGACGAGGCGCACGTCCCAGCGGTCTTGCGGATAGGCATACGCGAACACCCGGCGGCTGTGCGCGAGCGCCGCGTCGAGCAGCGACTCGTACGCGGGATAGCAGCAGACGACGCGGTCCATGACCACGGCGTCCGCGGGAGCGAGCCCAGGCGCGTGCTCGACGAAGTCGCCCTCGTGGAACTCCATCCGCTCGCCGAGCCCGCGATCGGCAGCGGCGCGCCGGGCCACGGCCTGATAGGCGGGTGACGCATCCACCAGCATGCTCCGGCGAAAGCCGTTCGCGAGCAGCTCCGAGCTCAAGGCGCCGATGCCGCCGCCGATGTCGATCAGGCTCTCGCCGCCGCCCACGGCGAGGATGCCGTCCCGCAGCAGGCGCGTGGTCTTGTTCGGCCCGCGGCGCCGGTACTTCTTCAAGTCGCCCTCGGCCACCTTCGCGGTGAACATCTCGTTCACGCCACAGCAGCAGCCCGAACCGCAGCAGGACATCGGCCCCTCCTCGCACCCCGCGGCCGCGCGCCGACCCGGCCACGGGATCGGGGACCGCGCTCGCTGCAGCTTGACGCATGCGCGTCCGAGCTTGTAGTTTGATGAATCAAACTATCGTCTTAGAGATAAAACATCGGGAGGTGGGGATGTCGTCTCCGATCGCGGCCCGGGCGCGGCGCAGCCTTTCGCCCAGCGCCGAGCACTACCTTCGAGCCGTCGCCGAGCTCAAGGAGGAGCGCGGTTATGCCCGCGTGGTGGACATCGCCACGCGGGTCGGGGTCACGAAGGGCACGGTGTCCGTCACCCTGGCCCAGCTCGCCGAGCGCGGGCTCATCCGCTTCGATCCTGCCCGCTTCCCCGTGCTCACCGCCGCTGGCCGGCGGCTGGCCGCCGACGTCCGCGGCCGTTTCGCCATCGTTCACGCGTTCCTCACCGACATGGTCGGCCTGCAAGCCGAGCGGGCGACAGCCGAAGCGTGTCGCTGGGAGCACGTCGTCAGCCACGAGGTCGCCGACCGGCTCCTCGACCTGTTGCGTTTCGCCGGTGAGAACCGCCGGTTCGCGACCGCGCTCGCCGAGTTCCGACTGTTCCATCGTTCCTGCGCCGCCGGCAGCCCGTGCGCCACCTGCCAGGCCAGGGGGCCGGTCGCGGCGTACTGCCCGGAGAGCCAGCCGCTCGTCCTGCCGCCAAGCGATCCGGACGAATCCCGATGACACGCTCTCCACGCGTGCCGGTCGCCGTCCTCGCCGGCCTGATGCTCGCGGTCACGGCCGCGCATGCCGACCGCCGTTACTTCGTCCAGAGCTACACACCCTACCTCGCTCCGTCCGGGAACCTCGAGCTCGAAGCGTTCTCCATCGCCCGTTCCGGCCAGGGCGATACGACCGCGACCGCCTGGGAGAACAAGTTGGAGTTCGAGTACGGGATCTCCGATCGCCTGACGGGCGCGTTCTACCTCAACTTCGTCCAGCCGCCGGGGGACGCGCCCACGACGTTCGACGGGCCATCGCTGGAGGTCATCTACCAGCCGGTGAAGCCCGGGCGATGGCCAATCGATCCCGCCTTGTATCTCGAGGCGCGCGCCAACGGGAGCGAGGTCGAGCTCGAGCCCAAGCTCCTCCTCGGCAGGCGCATCTACAAGCTGGTCGCCGCCGTCAACGTCATCGGCGAGTTCGAGCGGCACGTCGCCGGCGAGGAGCGGGGCGCCACCGAGAAGAACCTGCACGTCACTGCGGGTGTGAGCCGCGAGCTCGGGCACGTGGTGGCGGTCGGGCTCGAAGGTGTGTACACGCGCGCGTTCGCGGCGGACGGCGCCGATGCCACGCGCTGGCTGCTCGGGCCCACGGTCAATCTCCAGACCCCGAAGGTGCAGATCGCATTCGGCTGGCATCCACAGATCAGCGGCAGTCCCGCTTCCGCGAGGGGGCTCAATCTCGCCGACTTCCCGGCTTCCGAGGTGCGGTTCATCGTCGGGATCGAGCTGTGACGCGAGGCGTCCTCGTGGTGATCCTGCTCGGTGCCGCGGTGACGTCCACCGGATGCGCGGTCGGCCGGTTCATTGCCGGCGCTCCGGCGCCCGGCGCGACGGCGTCGTCACCCGCGCTGGTCACCATGCGCTGCAGCGGCTGCCACGAAGCGCCGGCTCCGGCCTCCATGACCGCCGAGGCGTGGCAGGCGGCGCTCACCCGCATGCGGCGCCGGATGCAACTGCCCGAGGCGGAGTGGGACTCGCTCGCCGCGATGCGGTGAGCGCCCCGGCGACGCTCGGCTAACGCCAGCCTTCGCGCACGGCGCGATCGTACGCCGGCCACCACGGGTCGGGCCGTGGCGAATCGAACGTGCTCACGCCGCCGTCGGGCTCGGCCACCCAGAGCTTGCCGCGGCCGGTCATCACCTCGCCGACCACCGCGGCGGGGATGCGCTCCTCGGAGAGCTCGTGCAGCACGAACGACGCGCGCTCGGGCGCGGCGCAGGCGATGAGCGTGCCCTCCGAGAGCGTCCAGTAGGGATCCACCTCGAGCATCGAGCACGCGGCGGTGACCGGGGCGGCCAGCGGCAGCTTCGCGCGCTCCACGCGCACGTCGTGGCCGCACGCCTTCGCCAGCTCCAGGAGGCCGCCCAGCACGCCGCCCTCGGTGGCGTCGTGCATCGCGGTGACGCCGCGCTCGCGCACGCCGGCGCGCATCGCGGCGCGGCAGTCCCTTACCACGCTCAGCTGGTCGCCGAGCGCGCGCAGCGCCGCGAGACCGTCTTCGTCCACGTGCTGCCGCAGCCGCTCGGGCCATGCCAGCGCCGCGATCGCCGCGGTCTCGATGGCGCAGCCCTTGGTCACGATCACCTGGTCGCCGGGCCGTGCCATGGCGGGCGTGAGGTAGCGGCCCTCGTCGCCGACGCCGATCAGCGTCGCCGCGCCGAGGATGTTCTCGCCGCAGCCGGGATGGCGCCCGGTGTGGCCGGTGACCACGGCCACGCCCAGCTTCGACCACTCGTCGCTCATCGCGCGCCAGTACTCGCCGAACGCGTCGTCGCCGAAGCCGGGCGGCAGGTTGAAGTCGACGCTCACGTACGCCGGCGGGATGCCCGTGGTCCAGAGATCGGACGCGATCAGGTGGCATGCGAGCCGCGCCGAGCGCTCGAGGCCGAGCGCGGGGATCAGCGACAGCGGATCCGTGGTCACCGCCATCACGCGCCCGGCGCCGATCTTCACGATGGCGGCGTCGTGACCCACGCGCGGGCCGACCGCGACTTCGGGACGCGCCGCACCCAGGTGCGGCGCGACCAGCCTCGCGAACGCCTCGGGCGTGAGCTTGCCGAGCGGCGGGCCGCCCGCCACCGATGCGTTCCCCTCCGCCGGCACGGTCAGTCCAGCGCCGGCGCGTAGAGCAGCGCGTTCGTCAGGAGGCGCTCGGTGTTGCGCCAGTACTCGCGGAACAGGATCGGGCCCGTGATCATCACCACGTGGCCGTCGCCGTTCGGCTCGTCCACCGCGAAGGTGGTGTGCGCGAGCCGGCGCTCGGTCTCGGGCCACGTCCAGCCCGTGACCGTGAGCGGCGTGCGGTCGAAGCGCAGCGCGTTCGCGCCCTCCTTGGTGGGCGTGAGCATGGTGCTGCCCTGGAGCATCACCGGGATGCGCCCGGGCGCGAAGCCCCACGTGAGCCACTGGCGCGGATCGGGTGTCGCCCAGAACACGCTCCCGGGGATGAACTGCGGGCGCCGGGAGGCTTCCGCGGCGCTGCTGTCGGGATCGGGGATCTCCTCGTCGTCCTTCTTCGGCTTCGCCGGCACGCCCACGACCTTGCACGTCGAGAGCCCGACGCTCGCGAGCGTGGGGAGCTCCGCGGCATCGTCGAGGCAGACCAGCGTGCCGCCGCGGCTCACCCAGTCCTTCACCGCCGCCACGCCTCCCCCGAGCGCGGTCGCGATGCCGGGCCCGCCATCGGGCACGATCAGGATGTTGTAGCGGTCCAGCTCCATGCCGCCGACGCGGTCGGCGCGAACGGCGGTGAAGCGCACGCCCAAACGGCGCTCGAACAGGAACCACATCCAACCGTAGGCCTCGGCCGAGACCGGGCTGTCCACGATCACGGCGATGCTCGGCTTCTTCAAGCTCACGACGTTCTCGGAGCCGACGCCCGTGTCGCCCTTCTCGGTGTAGGCGGTGTTCACCGCGGTCACGGCAACGCCGCTCGTCTTCGCCAGCGCGGCGATGCGCGTGTGCAGGCTCGCCGGGTTGCGCTCGACGCGGGCGACGAACGAGCCGCGCGGAAAATCGTGACCGCCGGCCGAGAGCGGCCGTGCCGCCGTGGCGATCTTGTAGCCCTCCTGGAGCAGCCGCAGCGCCAGCCGCGCCGCGCCGTCGGTGGCGCACGACCACACGTAGGCGGTGTTCGCCTCGCCGCCCGAGACCTTGCCCCGGGCGTCGAACGCGATCCCGCCCTTCATGTCGTGCATCACCAGCGGCCCCACGCGCGAGACGCGCGCGGTGAACGGCACGCCCACGGCCGCGGAGTCGGCGAGCGTGTCCGCCGCGTCGTCGGGCGCGTTGGGATCGGGGTCGGCGAGCTTCACGCCGCCGCCCGGCACCGAGCCGAGCGCGTACGCCTTGACGCCGTAGGAGAGCGGCAACGCCCACGACGTGATGTCGTAGAAGCCATACTCCTCCTTGGGCGCGTGCCGGCCGCGGTGGACGTTGCGCTCGTACTTGGCGAGCTCGGCGCGCGCGAACGTCGAGTCGACCGAGCGATCCTCCTCGATCAGCGCGCGCGCGATGCGGCTGCCGGGCTGCGCCAGGTCGATGACGAACGCGCCGTTCGGGAACTTCGCCTCCGCTGCCGCCGCCTTCGCCGCGACCGGCGTGCCGGCGCGGTCGAGCCCCTTCCCCTCCTTGGGCGCCGGCTTGGACGCCGGCTCCGACCACACCGCGCGCGCGCCCTTGGCGGTGAACGACTGCTTCACCCACTGCACCTCGACGCCCGCGTACTGGAGGTTCTCGGCGAGCGCCGCGGCGCGCACCGGATCGTCGCCCGCGTCGAGCGCGTAAGCACGCGGCGCGTTCGCGCCCGGCGTGCACGAGGTGTGGGCGTACGCCGCCATGCCCTTGAGCCGCTCCTCGCGAAAGCGGACCGCGGTCTCGACCGTGGCCAGCGACGCGGTGAAGTGCCGCGACATGCCGTCGAGCATGGTGACGATGGTCTCGTCGTCCCGGCGGAACGCCAGGTTACCGCCGCCGTCGGTCTCGTAGGTCATGCCGATCGCACCCTGGAGCGTGGGCCAGATGTCCCAGTACTCGGGCGCGTGGAAGTCGAACACGTCGCGCACGTAGTACTCCCAGCCGTAGCGGTCGAACGCCGCCGCGTTCCCCTTGCCGAAGCGGTCCACCCACATCTTGTAGTCGCTGGACCCAAGCGCGGCGTTGGTCGGGTCGGCGGTGGGCGGGAAGAAGAACGACGCCACCTGGCCGTGGTGGTCCACGAACACTTGCGGCCGCCAGCGGCGGATCTCGCGCGACATCTGCCGTGACTCGGGCTGGCTCATGGCGAGGGCGTCGCGGTTGGGATCGAACTGGTAGTGCGTGCGCCGGCCGCCGATGCCCCACGGCTGCGAGCGCTGCTGCTCGAGCGCCCAGTGCTCCGGGTTCCCCTGGCCGTGGGCGTTGATCCAGGTCACGAACCGCTCGTGACCGTCGGGGTTGTGCGCCGGGTTGATCAGCACGACCGCGTTCTTCAACAGCCGGTTCGTGAGCGAGTCGTCTCCCGCCACCAACTGGTAGGCGACCTGCATCATCGCCTCGAACGACGCCGACTCATCGCCGTGGATGCTGTAGTTGAGCCACACCGTGACCGGCAGCTCCCGCGTGAGCTTGTCGATCTCGCCCTGCGACACGCCGCGTGGATCGGCGAGCTTCTCGTTGCCGGCGCGGATCGCGTCCAGCTTCGCCAGGTTCTCCGGCGTGGAGACGATGAACAGCGAGCGCTCGCGGGATTCGACGGTGCGGCCGAACGGCTCGCGCTTCACGCGCTCCGGCCGCGCGCGCTGGATCGCGTCCAGCACGCGCTCCATGTTGCCCCACGTGGTGTGGAACGTGCCCGGTTCGTAGCCGAGGATGTCCGCGGGCTTGGGCACGCCCGCGTGGTAGGGCCCGTGCGAATAGAAATCGAACCTCTGCGGCGCCGACTGGGTGCGGGACGCGGCCAAGCCAAGCACCAGGGCGCCGGGCAGCGCGCCGGCGAGGACGGAGAGGAAACGTGTGCGGCGCACGCGGAAGCCTCCGGGCGTGGGGAATACAGAAGGCGAGCGAAGGCCGAGCAGTCTACGCGAGCGCGCAGCCGCGTGCAGGGCGGCAACAAGGCGCATGGAACGCGCGCTTCAACAATGCTTCGTGTCGAGAAAACACCCGCGCCCGGTCGCTGACAGCTCGACCGGGCGCGTAGGCCTGGACTGGGGGATGTCCAGAACCGCTCTATCGACTTCTCACATCGGTCTCGTGAACGTCACGATCGCGAACGTCGCGCCCTGCGGATCGGCGAACACCGCGAATCGACCCGTGTCGGGAATGTCCGTGGGAGGCACGAGCGTCTGCGCGCCGAGCGACGCGGCCTTCTGTGCGATCGTGTCGACGTTGGTCACTGAGAAGTACGGGAGCCAGCTCGACTGCGCGGGGCCTCCCGGCGGCATCGCCATCATACCACCAGCCGGTCCATCGGCCTTGAGCCAGGTCGTATAGGGCTCTTGCTGACCCGGCATCGGATCATCCTGCGTCTTCCAGCCGATCAATGCGGTATAGAACTTCTTCGCCGCCCCGGCGCTCTTGGCGTTCAACTGCGTCCAGCCGAGCGAATTGGGCTCACCGTGGACCTGGATGCCGATATTCGTCTTCGCTTGCCAGATGCAGAATGTAGCGCCCTGAGGGTCGGTAATGACCGCCATGCGACCATATTCCCCGGCGTCGAACGGCCCCATGAGCACCGTGCCGCCCAGGGACTTGGCCTTCTCCGCGGTGGCATCGGCGCTCTCGACGCTGATGTAGGAAGCCCAGTAGGGCGGCATGCCGGACTGGACCTGCCCCGCGTCCTGCTTGAACAGGGCCGCCGCGTCCTTCCCCTCGCGGGTGAAGATCGTGTACACGCCCTGAGGTCCCATGTCGTTGTCCTTGAACTGCCAGTCGAAGAGCGAGGTGTAGAACTTCTTCGCCGCGGCCGTATCGGGCGTCGACAGCTCGGGCCAGCAGAACGTGCCGGGGGCATGCGTGGTGACGGTGGGCATGTGGCGGACTCCTGGGAGACCGGCGCGGCCTGACGCCCGCCGGTGCGTGGGGGGCACGTGGCCCCGGACCATCCGTGGTGGGATGAGCGAAGCCGCTCCGGGCCGGACGCGCGGGGATCGTGCCGGG
>DATLUU010000112.1:0-2685 GCA_035577885.1 Verrucomicrobiia bacterium | reverse complement strand
CCCACGCCCGCCAAGCGCACGACCTGGGGCCGCCTGAAGAACCTCTATCGTTGATCGTCGCGAACACCGCTGCGAGAGCGACCACCTCCGGCCACCGGGGGTGGTCGCGGCACTGCGGCTCGAGCGGCTGCTGGCGGCGGGGGAGAGCGAGGGGGGCGTGCTGTGGGCGCTCGGCCACCTCGTCTCCAGCTCGTTCGTGGCGCAGACCGGCGGCTGGGCCAAGTGGCGCGACGCGAGCTTCGCGCTCGCGCGCCGCAGGAACCCCGCAGCGCGAGCCCAGGCGCTCGACGCCGTCTACCGTGCCGAGTCCGCGTGGAAGTCCGGCCGCGCCGACGTGCGCACCGCGCTCGAGCAGGCGACGCGCGAGGTCGTGGGGAGCTAGCTCTCCGCGACCGCGGCGCTCTCGGGGACGGAGTGGCGCACCCCCGCCCTGCGCGCCCGCCGCCATGCGGCCGGGGATTCGCCGACCGCACGCCGGAACGCGCGCGAGAAGGCGGCCTCGCTCTCGTAGCCCACGTCACCCGCGATGTCGACCACCTTGGCGTCGGAGTCGCGCAGTGCGGCCGCCGCGAGTTGCATCCGCCAGCTCGCCAGGTACTGCATGGGCGGCTGCCCGATCAGCTGCACGAAGCGCTCATGGAGCACCGAGCGCGACACCGCCGCCGCTTCGCCCAGGCGCTCCAGCGTCCACGGCTCGGCGGGCCGCTCGTGGATGATGGCGAGCGCCCGGCCGACGGCAGGATCGCGCAGGCCCGCGAGCCACCCGGTCTGGCCGGCCGGAAGCATGTCCACGTAGCGGCGGAGCACCTCGACGAACAGCATCTCGCTCATGCGCATGAGCACGGCTTCGCCGCCGGGGCGCTTGCGTCGCGACTCGTCGACCATGAGGTGGATGAAGTCCCCGATCCATGAGCTGCCGTCCGGGGCGACGCGCGGCATGCGGAGGATCGGCGGCATGGAGGCGAGGAGGGGATTGAGCGGGCTCGAGTCGCAGCCGAGGAAGCCACAGACCACCGTGTTCCGGATCGGAGCTGCGCTCTCGCGGCGCTGGGACAAGCCGCTCTCCGTCACGCTCAGCTCGAACGGGAGTTGATCCGGCTTCGGCGCGAAATAGACGCTGGGATCGACCGCCTTCGCCCGCAGGCCCGGGGCGCTCGACATGATGTGGTGATCCCCGAGGGGAAAGAGCGCCAGGTCGCCCGCGTCCAGGCGGACCGGCTCGTCGTTAACGAGCGAGGCCCAGCACGTGCCGGTGGCCACGGCGTGGAACGGCATCAGGTGCTCCACGCCGGGCATGATCGCCGCGATGATCTCGCTCGAGCGGGGCGTCTCCGCGACCCACGGATCCGTGCACTCGACGTAGGAGAAGATCGCGCCGCGCAGCCTCACGACGCGCAGCATGTCGGAGAGGATGTCGCTCATCTGTCACCCCAAGGGTCCCGGCCACGCCGGGTGCGGCCCCAAAGAACAGCACAATCTTCCCGACGTGCTGCACAAGTCAAGGTCGATGTCTCCGCATCCAATCACGCGTTGGTAGTACCCACGCGAATGAGAAAGGAGACAGGCCATGACGAAACAGCTCCGTTTCCGAGCGTCACGCGCGCAGCGCGCGCTGGTCCCCCTCTTCGCCGCGCTCGTGGTCGCGATCGCAGTTGCCTCGTGCCAAGGGCCCACCTCGCCCTACGGCGGCGGAAGCAGCGGAGGTGGCGGCACGGGCGGCGGAAGCACGGGCACGCGCTTCGATCTCGGCCCGTTCGCCCTCGGCCAGTCCGCGACGCTCGCGTTCCCGAACGCCGCGATCGCCGGCTACCACTGCATTCCACATCGCGCCATGGGCATGACCGGCACCGTGCTGGTCGACGCGAACGGCGCGGACTCGGCGCTGGTGCAGATCGGCGCGGGCGGCTTCTCGTTCACGCCCTCGACCGCGCACATCAAGCCGGGCGGCCACGTGCGCTGGGTGAACGTCTCCAACTTGGCCATCCACACCGTGACCAGCGATTGAGCGCTGAACCCCGTTCCACGGCCGCAGCCACGAAACATCGTCGGTCACGAAGCACAACCACTCCGGGGGATACCATGAAGCACGGATTCGCTCTTCCCGCCCTGCTGCTGCTCGGTCTCGTCCTCGCGGCGTGCAGTCGCAACCTGCCGACGGCGACGAATGGCTCCACCACCGCATCGGAGCGCATCGCCACGAGCGAAAGCGCGAAGCACTCGGACGCCAGGGTCTTCACCGGCGCGGGAGACATCAACGCCAGCGTGAACGCGTTCCGCGACGCGCTCGGCACGCTCAACCCCAACCTGCCGGGCTCCGTCGGCAGCGGCCGGCGCGAGATCAACTGGGACGCCGTGCCGGCGGCGAACACCGACACGAACGACTTCCCGGTGGACTTCTTCAACCAGCCCGCGCCGGGGCGCGCTCGCGGCGCCGTGTTCTCGACTCCCGGCACGGGGTTCCGCGTGAGCGACAACAACTTCACCGACCTCAACCTGGAATTCGCGAACGAGTTCGTGTTCTTCAGCCCGATCCGCACATTCGCAGCGGTCGGCAGCAACCGGATGACGCAGACGTTCTTCGTCCCCGGCTCGAACACGCCGGCGATCTCGACCGGGTTCGGCGTGGTGTTCTCGGACGTCGACCGGGAGGGCTCGGCCTCGATCCGGCTGCTCGACTCGCAGGGC
>DATLUU010000111.1:0-5772 GCA_035577885.1 Verrucomicrobiia bacterium | reverse complement strand
GGCGTGCGCCGGATCTCCGCGTGCGGCTCCTGGACCACTTGGGTGCAACGCTCGGCGAGCGCGACCACCTGTTCCCAGCCGGCTCCGCGTTCTGGGGCCCCGTGAACTCGCTCGTGATCGGCGGGCTCGAGTTCCAGACCGCGTTCGGTTTCGCTCCTGACGCGACGCTGCCGGCGGCGCTGGACACGCTGGGGGGCACGATCCAGCTCGTGCGCGCCGAGGCGGGCGTCGATCGCATCCTCTCCGAGCTGCGCTACGGACGCGGCGGCGTCGCGGTGCCGGCGCGCTCCCATGCGCTCGTTCTCGATCACGGCACCTGGCGCCCCGAACCGCTGCCCCACCCGTATGGGTTCAAGGGCGACGGCGAGATCTCGACCTTCTGCCGCCTCCCCTGCGAGGCCCAGCGATTCCAGCTCAGCCTCAGCGGGCCGCAGCCCGCGACGGCCACCGCCGCGGACTACTCCGACAGCTACAGCAACGTGAGCTTCTCGCTCGCGCGCGCGGAGTTCGACGTGCGTTCGCACTTCGCGCACGCCGAGCTGCTGATGTCGGACCGCTACTCGCTGACGGGTGCCGCCGCGCCGGAGACCCTCGGCCTGTTCATCGACGTGCTCGAAGCGCACAAGGACACGTGCTTCCGGAATGCCTGCTTCCATGCGTCACGACGACTGCACCTGTTCGTGAACGGCACCCGGGTCGACTCGCTGCTCGCAAGCGTGAGCGGGCAGGGACGATTGCAGGCGCGCGTGGTGTTCGACCCCGGGCAGACCGTGTTCATCCAGGTGCTGGCCACGGCCGACGGCCTGCTGAACCCCGACCTCCTGGGCCGCGTCTCGGGCCGCCTCAGGTTCGAGTCGCCGCCGCAGGGGACGCGCGTGACCTCGTGCGGCGGCTACGACTCGAACCAGTCGCGCATCGTGCTCGGCGCCGAGTGGTCACAGAGCCCGCACACGATCGCGATCGACTGGCGCGTGAATGCGCAGCCGGGCTTCACCGCGAACGTCGAGCGGCTCGACGAATCCGAGCCCACGCCGACGTGGCGCCTGCGCGCCGTGCTGCCGGCCGAGCCCACCGGCGTGCTGCGCTACACCGACAACAAGGTCAGCGCCGAGAACACCTACCGCTACCGTCTCACGTGGTCGGATGCGTTCGGCAGCTACACGAGCGACGAGGTCCGCATCCACGCGCCCCGGCTGCCGAGCTTCGCCCTCCTCGGCGCGCTCCCGAATCCCTCGCACGGCTCGCTGCGCGTGGCGTTCGAGCTTCCCGATCCCGCGGGCGTGCACGTGGAGCTGTTCGACCTGCTCGGCCGCCGCGTGCGCGAGGTGCGCACGACCTTGGCGAGCGGGCCGCAGTCGGTGGCGCTCGACCAGGGCCGCCGCCTGGCGCCCGGGCTCTACCAGGTGCGGCTGGAAGCCGGAGAACGCCACGCGAGGACCACGGTCGTGGTGTTGCCGTAGCTGGCGGCGTCAGGCGAGCGCTGCTTCCTCCACCGTCTCGTACTTCGCTCCACCCGGCGCGAGCACGCTGTTCACGAGCCGGATCCGCTCCACCTGGAAGCGCGCCTCCACCGTGGGCGCGTCCAGGAGCCGCGCGGTCCAGTCGCCGGGCGCGCGCACGCGGCCGATGGTCAGGTGCGGCTCGAAGCTGTCGTCGGACGACTCGAAGCCGTGGCGCACGAGCGCCGCATCCAGCTCGCTCGCCAGGAGTCGCATGGGCTCGTCGCCCTGCAGCATGCCGATCCACAGCACGCGCGCGCGCTTGGCGCTCGGGAATGCGCCGAAGCCGCCGAGCGCGGCGCCGAACCTCGCCCGGCGGGCAGCCGCCTCGCGCATCGCGGCCGCGGCGTTCGCGGCACCCGCTTCGTCCACCTCGCCCAGGAACCGCATCGTGTAGTGCAGGTTCTCCTTCTTCACCCACGCCACCGCGTCGTGGCCCGGGCGCAGTGGATCGGCGGCACGGAAGGCGGCGCCCTGGACCTCGGGCGGCGGGAAGACGGCGATGAAGAGGCGCACGCCGGGAGCCTACACCCCGGCGTGCCGCGTGAGGTCAGTCGTCCGCGCCCAGCACGACGAGCGTGCCCGAGGGCCCGCCTGGACCGTCGTCCGCGCGCGGCAGGCCTGGCGGCGACTGCCAGGCGCCGCCGTCCAGCCGGAGCTGCACGCGATGGATCCCCGGCGGCACGCGCAGCACCGTGTACCACCAGCCGCCGTGCAGTCGCTCGAGCGCCACCGGCTTCCAGTCGGTGAAGTCGCCGGCGATCTCCGCGTTGGAGACGTCGCGCAGGTGGACGCGCACGATCAGCCGGTCGGGCGGCTCGAACTGGGTCTTCCACGCCTGCGCGCCGGGCACGAGCGAGCTGTTCATCGCCCAGCCCTTCGTGGACCACGGCGCGAACTGGATGCCGATCATGCTCCGCGGGTGCGCTTCCGTATGGAACGCCAGCGACGGCGCGGGCCGCTCGCCGAGCGAGCCCAGCAGCAGCACGCGGCGCGTGAGCTGCCATTCCACCACGCCCTGCGCCCAGCGCCGCGCCGACACGCCTTCGCCCATCGACAGGCCGCCCACGGTGGCGAGCGAGAGCCGGCCCGCGCGCCAGCGGAGCGTGCCCTGCGCCGTGTTCCAGAGCGCGCCATGGTTCGAGGGCTCGATGACGCTGGTGTCGCGCGGCACCCAGGTGCCGGCGGAGTCCTGCATCGCGTAGGCGTAGGTGCGCGATCGCTCGTCCCGGAACAGCACCGAGCTTGCGACCCATTCGACCTCCGCGTGGACACCCGAGAACGCGTGCCCGACGCCGGCGCCCAGACGGAGCCGCGCCTCCGGAACGCCGTCCGCGCGCGAGCCGCCGCGCGAGAGGCCGAGCCAGACGGCGTTCCGCTCGCGCGCGTGCTCGAGGCGGAGCGCATAGCCCATGCCGGCCACGGTGGCTGCGTCCTCGCGATCGTGCACCGCGTTCACGAACGCGTCGAGCCGCCACGGGCCCGTCACGGGCTGGAGGCGGCCCGCGGCGTCGCGACGCGTGAGCCCCAGCGGCAGGCCGGTCTCGAATGCCCAGTGGAGCGAGCCCGGCTCGGCGGCGGCCGAGAGTGCGAGCGGTCCGCGCGCGGCGAGCGAGCGCGTGGGGGCACCCGGCGCAGCCGGGTCTGTCCCGGTGTCGGCCGCGTGCGCGGCGCACGTGCTGAAGCCCATGACCAGGCTCGTGGTCACGAGCACGAGGAAGTTCTTGCGCATCACGTGGTCCTCCGCCATCACGGCGTCTTCCGCTTCGACTCTCCTCCCGGCCCCTCGCCGTGGCGGCCCCGGCCCGCGGTCACGCGGAGCCATTGTCGCACCACCTCGCCGGTCGTGCCCGCGGGCGCGCCGCCGTTCTCGATGCCGGTATGGATGCGCTCGCGGATCCGGAGCAGCACGTTGTCGGTGGCGCCCGCGCGCGCCGCCGTGACCACCGCCACCGAGGCGACGTCGGCCGGCACACCGCGCGCGACCAGGTCGCAGAGCACGACCAGCGGGATGACCAGGCTCCCTCCCGCCCGCGCGAGCCGCAGGTGCGAGAGCGAGTCCGCGGGCACGCCCGCGAGCAGCGCGCTCGCGCCGGCCACGATCTCGTCGGGCTGCGAGCCCGGGCCCAGCGCGCCGCGCGCCGAGGCCTGTGCGCTCGATTGCCGGCGCACGCCGTTCACGATCCCGGCCGCGTCGGCGCCGCGGCTCGCGCCTTCGAACGCGCGCGCGATCAGCGGATCCGTGGGCAGCCCCGCCGCGCGCGCCTCGTTCACCAGCGTCGATACCTGGTGCGCGACGTCGGGCGCGAGACGTGCGTTCAAGCGCGCCTCGTCGCTGCCTTCATCGGCACGGGCCGCGGTCGCGACGGCGAGCGCCAGGCAGAGCGCGAGCGTGCGGTTCACAGGCCGCCCGCCCCGTCCACGACGATCACCGAGTTGTGCCCGCCGAACGAGCCGTCGGCCGCGAGCGGCGCCGCCGGGTCCGGCCGCCACTCCGACCCGTCGAGCACGAACGAATAAAGGTGCACGCCGCGCGGCAGCCTCACGTTCAGTACCCAGAGGTCGCCGCTGCCGCTGTGCGCCATGGGCGTGGCGCTGGCGTCCCAGTTGTTGAAGTCGCCGACCACGGCCACGCGCGTGGCCCCGGGGGCGCGCAGCACGAACGTCACCGGCAGCGTGGAGGCGTCGGACGGACCCGTAACGGGCGCCATCGCGATGGGCGCGTGGCGGCCCGCGAACCTCGCGCCAAGCCACGAGCCCGCCGCGAGCACCGCCACCAGCGTCGCGAACACCCACACCGGTCGCGCGTGGAACTCGCGCACCGCGAACCAGCCGCGGAGGCCGCTCGCGCGTGGCGTGCGCTCGGACGCGAGCCGGGCGATCAGTCGCTCGCGCGCGGGCTCGTCGGCTGCGGACGGCTGCCGGTAGGCGGCGCGGATCCGCTCGTCCACCCGCTTCTCCTCGCGCTCAGGATCCATCGTTCGCTCCCGGCCAGCGCGCGCGCACGTGGTCGCGCGCACGCTTGACCCGCATCCTCAGGGCGGAGACCTGCACGCCGGTCAGCCGCGACATCTCCTCGTACTCCATCTCCTCGCCCACCCGGAGCAGGAACGCCTCGCGGTGGTCTAGATCCAGCCCCGCGAGCGCCACGGCGAGCGTGCGCTGCGCGTCCTGGGACGCCTCGTCGCCGGCGACAGCCGCGCGCTCCAGGGCGTGATCGTCGCTCACGAACCGCTCGCGCCGGCGCATTCGCCCTGCCGCGAGGCTCCGGCAGCGGTGCACCAGGATCTGGAACAGCCAGCCGCGGAACGCGTTCCGCTCTTCATAGCGACCGAGCGCGGCGAGCGCGCGAACGAACGTCTCCTGCACGGCATCCTCCGCATCGGCATCATCCCCCAGCAGGTGGCGGGCGAAGCGCAGGCAGCTCGCATGGTGCCGCAGCACGAGGCTCGAGCGGGCGGACTGATCGCCCGCCCGCGCGAGCGCCGCGACCTCCGCATCCGTCAGTCCCAAGCGCGCGTCCTGCATCCTCGGTCACGGCGTGCCGAGCAGCACCACCTGGCGATGGATGACACGGTCCTGGAGCGTGACCCTATAGAAGTAGATGCCGCCCGGGGCGCGGCTGCCGTCCTGGCGGCGGCCGTTCCACGCCAGCGAACTGGTGCCCTGGGGCAGCACGCCGTGGTGGATCGTGATCACGCGCCGGCCCAGGAGGTCGAACACCGCCACGTCCACCGCCTGCGCCTGGTCGAGCGACACCGAGAAGCTGTTCTGGTCGCGGAACGGGTTCGGGTGGCTCGAGGACATGCCCGCGGTCGAGGAGTCGATGGGCGGCGGCGGCGGCGCGGACCCGTGGACGTGGGCCACCGCCGACGACGTGACCTCGTAGCTGCTGTCGGCATCGTTCACGAGCAGGTGGATGGCGATCGGGTAGTCGCCCTCGGCGAACGTCCCCATCGCGAAGTCCCGGTGCCAGCGGATCGTCGTGTCGGCGCAGCCCGAGACGCGATCGAACGTGGCGAACACGGCCTCCTGCCCCTGCACCCTCTCGTCGTGGATCGACGTGCACGTGAACGGCTTGAATCCATCGAGCGAGAGCGTCACCGGCGCCCCTGGCAGCGCGTCCGGCACCGCGACGATCTCCAGCAGCGGCAGCGTGTAGGGCGGTGGCGGCGGACCCGGCGGCGGCGGCACGGGAGCCGGCACCACTTCGAACGGCACCGTGATCTCTTCCTCGGCATTCGGCTGGCCGGGCTCGATCACGGTGCAGTGC
>DATLUU010000110.1:0-4267 GCA_035577885.1 Verrucomicrobiia bacterium | reverse complement strand
CCGAGCGCGAGCCACACCGGCAGCGGCGTGTTGACGCCCGGAGCCGAGAGCAGCCGGAGCATGGGGAACTGGAGATCGGTCACGTTCGTGAGCACGAAGTCGCCGTTCACCATCCACACGATGTGGCGATAGTGGTTGAGTTTCGCCAGGGTGAGATTGGCGCCGCGCCCGACCGTGACCAGCGAGTCGTACGCGTACCCGGCGAACACGCCGGGCGTCGAGACCGTGCCGGCCGGGTAGCATTTCCACGGCTTGCCACCGCGCGCGAACAGGAACGTGTCCAGCTCGGACGCCGTGGGCCACACACCCCGCGGCGCCTGCACGCACGCACCGGACCGCACGTCCCTCGGGAACCGGGTGTCGTCCACGATCAGCAGATCGCGTTCCATGGTGGCCACGACCGCCGTGTACGCGACCACGAGCAGGCTCAGGCCGCCCGAGTTGTCCCGGGCCTCGAGATAGAAGAAGTGGCTCGGGGATTCGAGGCCGGGATGAACCGCGGGCAGCCTCGCCTGCGTGTCGACGTGCCACTGGCTCCAGTGCTTCAAGTCGGTGGCCTCGTCCGTGCGCGGCGTCTCGTCCGAGAGTGTCCCCAGATCCACGGCCCAGCGATAGCCGGTGATGAACGACCCGGCCGAGGGAGCGCCCGACCAATCGAGCACGGTCTCGCGCTCCGCGGGCACCTCGACGTGGAAGTACTGGTTGGCGGCGGAGAAGAATCCGCCCGCGCCGTAGGTCAGCGTGAAGAACGGGCTCGTGATCGTGAGCACCGGCCCCACGAGGGCGGCATTCGAGGTGTTGAACGTGAGGATGTTGGAATCCAGCGTGAACGGCGCCGAGCACGCGCCGGCCTCGTCGAACGCGACCACGGCGAGCACGTAGCTCTGGCCGGCCTGCAGGCCACGGATGTCCACGCCCGTGGCGCTACCGGGCAGCGAATCCCAGTCCGCGAAGCGCGGCGCGAAGAGCTTGAGCAGGGTGTCCGGGTTGAGCTGGATGTCCAGATTCCCCGGCGCGCTGGATTGTCCGAACAGCTTGAACTTGATCATCGCCGGCGACCGCGTGAGCCGTCCGTCCGGGTCGTCGGCGATCCAGGAGACGCGAAAGTCGGGCGCGACGGTCGGCAGGAGGAGCTTGCTTGCCTGGGGCGAGGTGACCTTGAGCGTCGGCAGCACAGTCGTGGCCGTGAACGAGATCCACGCGGGAGCGGAGAACGCGCCCCGGTCGTCCAGCGCCTTCACCACAACCGTGTGGAAACGGCGAGCGTAGAGGCTGCTGTCGGAGGGCAGCGAATCCGCGGAGAACACGAACACGCGGCGGTTGAGCGTGGTGGCGGTCCACGCGGTGTCGTTTCCTGCAAGCGCGGGAGGATCGACCGCGAAAAGAAAGTGATCGATGTGACCGTCCGCATCGCGGCCCGCCCAGCGGATGTCGTACGAGTAGTTGCCGATCGTGCTGCCCGGCGCGGGCGCCGACGTGAGCGTGATCGTCGGCGGCTGGTTGGGGGGCGACACGAGCGGCGCCACCTTGGCGCACGAGCCCATGGCGAGCAGCACCGGCACGAGTGCCAGAACCCGGGAGCGTGTGCGCCGCGTCATCGGATCACCACGAACTTGCCGACCTGGTGGCCGGCCGTGGAATCCACGGTGAACAGGTAGATCCCGGATTCGATGTCCTGCCCGTTCCGGGAGATCAGGTTCCACGGCGCCTGGCCGTCGCCCGACGAGCCGTCGTGGTCGAGCACGCGCACCAGGTCTCCGGCCAGCGTGTAGATGCGGATCGTGCTGCGCGCGCGCGGCAGGCCGAAGAAGTCGACGTGGCGGGTGAACGGGTCTCCCGGCACGGGGCTCCGCTCCCACGCGGCGTTCTCGCGATACGGGTTCGGCACCACCCAGACACGCGAGTTGTTCACGGCTGCCGCCAACTGTGGCGTCACGTGTTCGTCGAACGCGCTCGTGAGCGGACTCTCCAACTCGTCCAGGATGGGAGCGCCGTTCGAAAACGTGAGCCGCGAGAACACGGTGGTGACCACGTAGAGGTAATCGAAGCCGTCGAGCAGCGCGTGGTCCACGAACCGATAGTGGCCTGGCGGGTAGTGCGGCATCCCGTAGGCCACCGTGTCCGAGGGCACGCCCGGGTCCACGAGCGGGCCGAGCGGGGGCCCTGCGAACGCCAGCTCGGGCGGCCGAAACTGCGCGATCTGCTGCCAGCGCTCCGGCGAGGGCAGGAGTGACTCTCGCCGCCAGTCGTCCACGCGGTAGATCCGGTAGCCACCGAACTGATAGCCGAGGCTCCAGCCACCGGGCTGCCGGAGCATGATCTCCGGGAGGTTGTCCCATAGGAGCGTCGCGACCGTGTCACCCGCGACCACGCGCAGGGTGGGCTTGGGCGGCAAGAGCCCGCCCACCTGCCAGTGGATCTGCGTCTCTTTCCCGTCCAGCCCCGTACAGGCATCGCAATCGAAGTCCGACCAGATGCACTTCCCCGCGACGTACGTGGACTCACTGGCGAACGGATAGTGCTCGGCCGTGGGCACCGCCGGCAGGTAGTCGGTGTAGAACTTGGGCGGGCAGTGGGGGTCGTAGTTGAACACCACGCCCGGCGGCGGCTCGTAGCAGATCTCGTGGCCGTTGGTCCCCGTCTCACCCACGCTGAACCCGGCCGGCCCGCGCGATGGGCGATCGGGCTGGAAGTTGTACCGCGTGCCACGCCACGCGAGCCCGGGGAGCGTGATGTACGAGGCCATGCTGTCTCGAGACGGCGCGACCACGAACGCCACCGCGAACTGGACCGATTGCCGCGGCTCGAGCCGCGCGAACGGGCCGCACGAGAGCAGCACGGCCCAGTCCTGCGCGCCGGTGAGCGGGCTCTGCGGGTAGTCGCCTTCGAGTGCGCGATAGCGATCGGCGTCGAGGATCGGCGGCCCGCCCTGTCCCGGCGGCAGGCCCTGCGAGAACACGGAGTAGCGGAACGTGGTGTCCCGGCGCGGCGCCCGGGCGCTCGCCTGCGCCTCGCGAGCCCCGGGAAACGCGTAGTTCACGAGGTATCCCAGCGGATCGGTGGTGTGCGAGAGCGGCACGAGCGCGACCGCGGGCAGCCCGCTCGCGGGTCTGCCGTCGTGCACCACCGGTGCCACGCCCTCGATCCGCGTGAAGCACGCCTTGGTGAAGGCGCCGCCCGCGTTGACGACCGAGATGCCCTCCGGCACGGCGAGCTGGTACGGCCTCAGCTCGACGACGTCGTTCACATGGCCGCTGGCGTCGGTCCTCTCGCGCGAGTCGAGATCTGCGTAGACGCCGAGCTGCAGATCATGCAACGGCGCGTCGCCCATGTTCGTGATCGTGAACTGGAAACCCGCGACGTGGTCGTAGCCCGGGAGCGCCCAGGCGAACGACTCCTCGTGCACGCTCAAGTGGAGCGGCACGTGCGATTCGCCGGTCGCGTACGCGTAATTCACGGAGGCCGGCTCGTCGTCGCGATAGTCGGCGGCGTACTGCTGGTCCGCGACCATGCCGAAGTCATCGTCGACCCGGCCGTCGCCGTCGTCGTCGCGACCGTTCAACGGATCCTCGTCGATCCGGCCATCGTGGTCGTCGTCGAAGTGCCAGAGCGACCCGACCTGCCCGGCGCGCGCGCCGCGCACGCGGTCGTTAGGGTCCAGGGTAGGCCGCCACTCGAGCATCGGCCCGCCCGAGACGCGCACGGGCCCGCGGGCGGGCACGGCGCCAACCCACAGCTCCGCATGCCCGAGGAGCTCGTGACCGCTGCCTCGCGGGAACTCGAGCGAGGGGGCGAAGCTTCGCCCCAGGTCGAAGAACGCGTTCCCGAGGATGCCCGCGTTCGTCACGCGCATGGTGAACGCACCCGCGTCTAGCACCGGACCGCGGTCGTCGACGTCGAGCGCCGCGCGTGCGGCCGCGGCGAGGCACGCGAGCCCCGCGGCGAGTAGGAGGACCGGCGAGAGCCCTCGGGCCACAGGGCGCGCTCCGCCGCCGGGTGCGCCGTTATGCGTTCTGGCCTCGAGCGCCGAGGGGGTCATCGGGCGCCGGGCGGTGCCAGAGCCATGGGTGGTTCACAGCCTCCGCTTCAGTGTGGCAAAGGGAGGGCGACTGGAGTCTTGGGCTCGGCGCCCACCGTTGATCTCACCCGGTCGAGAGCGAAGCTAGCAGGTCTCGCGTTGGACCTCCATGAGGGATCCGCATCTCGAGGCTCGCTCGCCTTGTGGCTATGCCGCTCGGCTGTGGAGGTTCGTGCCGAATGGCGGGCC
>DATLUU010000109.1:0-6339 GCA_035577885.1 Verrucomicrobiia bacterium | reverse complement strand
CCCCGGCGGCCATGCAGTCGCTGGCTCAGGGGTGCATGTGGCCAAGAGCAGGACGGTCAGGGCTGATCGCGTTGAGAGCTGGCACATGGTGGGTGGTCCGATCGGGTGTATTCCGACTCAAGGCTACCCCGCCCCCATGTTCAGGTCGACGACGTTTCAGTCGCGGATGGGCTTCAGTGCATCGACTCCGGCCCGTCCACGACGCCGCCCGCTTGGACCGACGCAGTGAAGTCCTCCGCGCCGACGGCGGCGCCGATGCGCGCGTTGCGGCCGACGATGAGCCCTTCCGGCAGGCGGGCCTGCTTGCCAACCACGACCAGGCCGCTCGAGAGGTGCTCCGGGCAGGCGCGGTTCGGCGTGAGGTCGTCTCCCGTCCCCACCTTCGCGCCGCGGCCCACGCGCACCTCCTTGTCGAGGATCGCCCGGTCCAGCTCCGCCCCCGCGGACACCACCGTGTCGTGCATGACGATGCTGTCGCGCACGACCGCGCCCCGCTCCACGACCACGCCCGGGAACAGCACGGAGTTCACGACCTCGCCCGCGACGTTGCAGCCGTTCGCGACCAGGCTCCGCGTCACCTTCGCCCCCGCCGCCACGCGCACCGGTGGGCGGTCGGCGGTCTGCGTGTGCAGCACCCATTCGGGATCGCTCAGGTCGAGCGGCGGCTTCTGCTGCACGAACTCGAGGTTGGCGCGGTAATAGGAGTCGAGCGTACCCACGTCCTGCCAGTAGCCGGGGAACCGATACGCGTACACCGCTTCGCCCCGCGCCACGAGGCGCGGCAGCAGGTCCTTGCCGAAATCGTGGGACGAGTGCGACATCGCCGCGTCCTCCACGAGCCAGCGGATCAGCGCGTCGCGGTCGAAGAGGTAGACACCCATCGACGCCAGGCGCCCGCTGGCGGCGGTCTTCGGCTTCTCCTTGAACGCGACCACGTGGCCGTTCGCCTCGGTCTCGAGGATGCCGAACTGGCTGACCTCGTTCTCGGGCACCTCGGTCACCGCCACCGTGAGTCGCGCATGGTTTCGGCGGTGGAACGCGTAGAGCACGTTGTAATCCATCTGATAGACGTGGTCACCGGAAAGGATCAACACCTCCTGCGCGCGCCGGCGCTTCAAGTGCAGCAGGTTCTGGTAGATCGCGTCCGCCGTGCCCTGGTACCAGTCGCTGGTGGCGAGCCCGGGCGCGGGCTGCAGCAGCTGCACGCCGCCGCGCGTGCGGTCCAGGTCCCAGGGGCGGCCGATGCCGATGTGCTGGTTCAGCGACGTCGGCCGGTACTGCGTCAGCACACCCACGTCGAAGATGCCGGAGTTGACGCAGTTGGAGAGCGTGAAGTCGATGATGCGGTACTTGCCGCCGAACGGCACCGCCGGCTTGGCGCGGCGCTCGGAGAGGAGGCAGAGCCGGCTGCCAACGCCGCCCGCGAGGATGAACGCGTAGCGGCCGGTCACGGCAGCACCTCGAACCAGCGCCGGTTCGGAACCACGGAGCCGGCCGCGAGCACGCCGTCGTGGAAGTCCTCGTAGCGCCCGCCGACGCCGATCACGCTCGGCCGCAACACGCGGCCACCGTCCGGCACCCAGGTGTCCTTGCCCACGAGCGCCAGGCCCGCGAGCCACTCGTGCCCCGCGCCCGGCTCCGGAGCGCCATTGGGAACGCTCTCCCCCACGCGCGCTCCGACGCCGATGCGCACGTACTTGTCCAGGATGGCGTGGTCCACGCGCGCACCCTCGGCGAGGCGCGTGTCCGCCATGACCACCGACTCGTTCACCTCCGCCCCGGGACCCACGTGCACGCCCGCGAACAGGATCGAGCGGCGCACGCGGCCCTCGATGCGGCAGCCGTTCGCCACCAGGCTGTCCTCGACCTGCGCCTCGGGCCCGAGCCAGACCGGCGGGCGCTCCTCGTCGCGGGTCAGGATCGGCCAGCGCGCATCGTGCGTCTCGAGGCGCGACGAGGGGTCCAAGAGCTCGAGGCTGGCGCGGTAGTAGGACGCCACCGTGCCCACGTCCTCCCAGTAGCCGTCGAACTGGTAGGCCATCACGCGCTGGCCCGAGGCGACCTGCGGCCGGAGCACGTCCAGCACCAGGTCCACCGGCCGCGCGTGCAGCAGGTCGGCGAGCCGGCCGGTCTCGAACAGGTAGATGCCCATGTTCGCGAGTGCCGCGTCCGTCTGCGCGGGCTTCTCGTCCAGGCTCTGGATGCGCCCGTCCGAGGCGACGCGCACCATGCCGAAGCGGTGGGCCTCCTCCGCGGGTACGCGGGTCACGGCCACGGTGACCGCGGCATCGGATTCGAGGTGCGCGGCGATCAGCGGTCGATAGTCCATGCGCACGACGTGGTCGCCCGAGAGCACGAGCACGCGCGCGGGCTTCTGCTGCTCGATCCAGTCCCAGTTCTGGGCGATGGCGTCGGCGGTGCCGCGATACCAGCCGGCGTGGCTGCGCGTCTGGTAGGGCTGCAGGATCACCACGCCGCCCGAGCGGCGGTCGAGGTCCCAGGCGCGCCCGGCGCCGATGTGGTCGTTGAGCGAGGCGGGCGCGTGCTGCGCGAGCACGCCCACCTGCTGTACACCCGAGTGGCAGCAGTTGCTCAAGACGAAGTCGATGACGCGGTACTTGCCGCCGAACGGCAGCGCGCTCACCGCGCGCTCGGCGCACAGCACACCGAGCCGTTCGCCGCTGCCGCCCGAGAGGATCAGGGCGAGGATGTCGCGCACCACGCGTCTCCGTTCGACCGCATCAGCGAGAGAGATGGAAGCCGGGGGCGAAGACGGTAGGCGGCAGCCGCGGCACGGGTCAATTGGGGTCCCGGTCGCAGGTCCCGCGAGCGACCCCGGCCGCAGTACTTGCCCGGCGTGACGGAGTGTTGGAGCGTGTGGTCGCGCACTCGTCCCTCCCGGAGGTTTCATGAAGCTGCTCGTCCTCGGTGGTCCGCGCTTCCTCGGACGTTTCGTGATCGAGCGCTCTCTGGCGCGCGGGCACCAGGTGACGATCTTCAACCGCGGGCGCACCGAGCCGGCGCTCTTCCCCGAGGTCGAGAAGCTGCGGGGCGACCGCGCCACCGACGAGTCCGCGCTCGCAGGGCGCTCGTGGGACGCCGCGATCGACACCTCCGGGTTCCTGCCCGCGACCGTGCGGCGCATGACCGAGGCGCTGCGCGGCCGCGTCGGCCACTACACGTTCGTCTCCAGCATCTCCGTGTATTCGGACTTCTCGCGGGCGCGGATGGACGAGGCCTCGCCGGCCTCGACCCTCACGCCCGAGCAGTGGAAAGAGGCCGAGGCGATCGACGCCTCCGAGCCACGCAACACGCCCGCGTTCTACGCGCTCTATGGACCGCTCAAGACCGAGTGCGAGGTACTCGTCCAGCAGGCGTTCCCGGGGCGCTCCGCGATCCCGCGGCCCGGGCTGATCGTCGGCCCCTACGACTACATGGACCGCTTCCCCTACTGGGTGCGTCGCATCGCCGAGGGCGGCGACGTGCTGGCGCCGGGACGCCCGGAGCGGAACGTGCAGGTGATCGACGTGCGCGACCTCGCGGACTGGATGGTGCGCCTCGCTGAAGATCGCGTCGCCGGCGTGTTCAACGCCACGGGTCCCGAGCCGCCGATCCCCATGGCCGAGCTGCTCGAGACGTGTCGCACGGCGGCGCGCAGTGACGCGCGGTTCGTGTGGGTGGACGACGCGTTCCTGGTCGAGCGCAAGGTGGGTGCCTGGGAGGAGCTGCCGCTGTGGCTGCCGGAGTCGGACACCGGGCACCGCGGCATCCTGGACATGAACGTGGACCGGGCGATCGCCGCGGGCCTCACCTACCGGCCGCTCCACGACACCGCGCGCGACACGCTGGCGTGGCTGCCGGGACGCGGCGCGCAGGAGTGGCGCGCGGGGCTGGAGCGCGAGAAGGAGCGCGCGCTGCTGGAGGAATGGGCGGCGCGGGCCAAATAACAGCGCCGCGCGGCGCGACCGCGTGCTACCAGCTGAACGAAGCGCTCAGCAGGTGCGTCGTCTCCAGGTTGTGGTCGTCCGGGAAGTCGGGATCGCTGGCGGCGAAGAAGCGGTGGAGCGAGGCCGCGTAGTCGGCGCCGAAGTGCTTGTAGCGCACGCCGAGGCCGAAGTTCAGGTCCTTCCCGTTGAGTCCCGAGCGCAGCGCCAGCGTGCTCCTGTACCAGTACTCGAGCCCCAGGCGCAGGTCGGCGTTGATCGCGCCCAGCTTGATCTGCGAATCGAGCTTGCGGCCCTCGAAATCCCAGGCGAGGTCGGTGCCCCAGGTGAGTGAGTGGTTCGCGCCCGGGTAGAAGTTGATCGCGGAGCCGGTGATCAGGTTCGGCGACACCAGCTCGCGCGTGCCGTTGCTCCAGGTGATGTACGTGGTGGTGAGGTCGTGCATCACCGCGCTCAGCGTCACCGCGTCCATCGGCATGTAGAGCAGGCCGGCGTCGAGCCCGGCGCCGAACGAGGTCACGTGCTGGCCGGGGACGGTGTCGGGCAGGCTCGAGTGCACGAACTTCAGCTGGCCGCCCCAGGCGAAGTGCCGCCCGCGCTGGCGCGCGAACGAGATGCCGAAGGCGAGGTCGTTGCTGCTCGCCATGAACAGGTCGTCGGACGAGATGAGCAGGCGCTCGCCCGGGTCCCAGACGCCGTTGCCCTGGCCGTTACCCGGCGTCGTCGGATCGTTGTCGGTGCCGTAGTCGAGCCAGTCGCCGGGCTTGAGCCCGGAAGGCCGCGGCGTGATCGGGATGTCGTCGATCCCCACCCAGGTCGCGGAGATGCCCAGCGCCGAGCGGCGCTCCTCGCTGCCCTTCATCGGGTAGACCGCGCTCCCGAAGTTGTGGTTCACGAGGCTGCCGAACTGCTCGTTGTGCTCGAGGAACACTTCCCGGTAGGGCAGGTAGACCATGCCCGCGGGGTTCCAGAACGGCGACGTGGCATCGTCAGCGACCGCGGTGAACGCACCGCCCATGGCCACGGCGCGCGCGCCGACCGGGATCTTCAGGAACTCGCCGGCGTACTTGGTGGCGCCGGCCGGGACCGCGGCCACCGCGAGGCCTGCCATGGCCAGCAACAGGCGGATCTGCTTCCGCTTCATTCAACTCCCTGGGTGGTCGGCCTGGCTCAAACGCCCGCGCGCGGGGGCACCCGCCAACGGCGGGTCGGGTCGCGAGTCGGGTCCGGCGAAGAATCGAGCCTAGGAAAGCGCCCGATCAACTGTCAACCGGACGATCCTTCGGCTTCCACTCCGGCATGCTCGCCTCGCCGATCGGCTTGGCGATATGCCACTCCCCGCGCCGACGGACCAGCTCGTTCCCGAAACGGAACATGCGCTCTTCGCCGGACCAGCGGTCGCGGTAATGCACTTCGTACGACACCATCGTGCGGCTCGGCGCCACCGGCAGAGCGCGGTAGCCCGTGAGCCAGAGATCGTCCGTGCTGGGCAGGAACCACACCGCGCCCGGCATCGGCACGTCGGGCCTGCCTTCCACGAAACAAGCCCAGGCCGCGTCCGCATCGCCGCCGCGCAGGGCCTCCCAGTACGCCTGGATCGTGGTCGCCGGGGACCGGTACGTGCGCTCGATCCGGCAGCGCTCGCCCTGTCCGAGCAGCGTGCACGCGACCGTGAGCACCGCGAACCATCCCCGCCAGCCGAGCCGGGTGCCTTCGCGCGCCGGTGTCGCCACGGCGGCGAGCGCGACTTCCGGCTCACCGCCCGCGGATACCGGGCTCGGGTCCTCTACACCGCTGGCTGGTCGTGGGGTCCCCAGCTCGCGATACGGGACAGGTCCGAGGAGTTCGAGTCGCACGTCGAGAGAGCGCCGTGACCGGTGGCGGACATCCGGGTTTCCACCGGCCCAGGGGACACCGACGGGCCTTCGACTGGCCGCGTCGCTACGGCTGGAAGAGCCGTGATCCGGTAGCGCGTCTCGCACGGCGGCCGGCGCAGGGAACGCGGCCACACCCGGAGCATGACTGTAAGAGAATCCCTACAATTTTAGGCTCACCGGGGCCCGCGACGCGAAGGTTTTCTTGTTCCGCCGCGTCTTTGGCCGCGATCCGCGTGGCTTTCCGCGATGCCGCCACGTGACCGGCCTCCGCGAGACGGTGCGCCGCCCGATCGACCGCCGCGTTGCGGGCCTTCGCGGCGCGGCTTGCCCTCTCCACGCGGCGGGCCCTCTCGACGCGGCGTACCCCAGCGGGCCTGGGCATTCTCACGGCGCAGCGGGCCTTCACGACGCGGTGGGCCCTCGCGACGCGGTGTACCCCGGCGGCCCTGGGCGTTCTCAGGGCGCAACGGGCCCTCTTGTCGCGGCGCGCCCTCTCGCCGCGCCGTGAGAAGCCCGAC
>DATLUU010000108.1:0-3107 GCA_035577885.1 Verrucomicrobiia bacterium | reverse complement strand
CCAGACGTCGCCGGAGAACTGGGTCCACAGCGCGGGGTTCGAGAAGTCGTCGGTGCCGTCGATGATGACGGGCCCTGCGCCCGGCTGCGCGCGCAGCGTGATCGGGCTGCCGGCGAGTCCTGAAGCCGGGACCGTCACCTGTTCGCGATAGGTCCCGGGCATCACGGTGATGATGGCGCCGGGCTCGTGATGCGCGGTGAGCGCTGAAGTGATGGTGCAGTAGGGCGACGCGGGCGTGCCGGGCCCCGCCGCCGAGCACGAACCATTCGTGTTGTCGACGATGTACTCGGCGCCTTGCGCCGCGGAACCGATCGCAGTCACCAGCAAGAGCCACGCGAAGAAGCCGACCAACTTCCTCGCCGCCGCTTGGGTGATCGCCGGCTTGTTCATCTCTCGCCTCCTGAAGTCAAGTGTTGCTTTTCATGGCGCGTCCGCTGCGGCATTTGTTCACGACTCTGGGACGCACCCGAGTGCGGGACCAGCAGGAGAACTCCTGAACTTGCCTCCGTGAACCTCCTGACCGGAGGAGCGCGCGTTTCGCGTGAGGTGGACTGGGACGACCGCCGCGGGAACGCGGGACTTTGGGTCTCAGGCGAACGCTGTTCCACATCTGAGGCATTGACCTCATGGAGTCGGAACACACATCGCCCTAGCGTCGTTTCCGCGATGCCGTACATGGACGGCCAACGGCTGCGCCGGGGGGCGCCGTTCGCGAAGGGAGTGCAACGATCATGTCGAAACGTCGGACAGTGATCAGGAACCGGGGGCGGTATGGGGCATCGGATCGGGGCGAGCGCCGGCTTCACGAAGGGGAAGACCGCGTTGTTGAGGCCATTGGAGCGGCGCATCAGCATGGCGTACGCGATGCCGGCGCGCTGTCAGGTGTGGATGCGCGTCTCCGAGAGCCGGAGTCCGGCGGGCGCGCAGGTGTCGTTGCTTGCGGCGCTCGTGCTCTCCGCGGTCCACGTGCGCGTCGTCCATCGCGCTTCGCCGGTGGCGAGCGGTGGGCCGCCGGACGAGATCGGCGTCACGCTGCCCCTGGTCCCCGAGAACGAACGGCTGGCGCGGCCCTCGCGCACGTTCCGCGGACCCACGGGCGGGTCGTGGATCAGCCTGCAGCTGTTCGACCACGAACGCACGCCGCTCACCGAGGAGCATGAGGTCGGTGCCTGTGTCGATGGCATTCGCGAATCGACGCTGCCCCTCGTCGCCCGTGTCCACCCCGCCGCGTGGCTCACGATCCGGGGCGGGCGCCTCGCAGTCGAGCCGATGCTCCGGCTCGACGGCGAACTGGTGTTCGTCACCGGGATCGGGATGCGGATGCGGATGCGACCTCTCGCCGGACCGCAGGAGCGCGGCGACCTCGCCGAGGTTCCGCTCGCGAACGTCGGCACCACCTTGCACTTCGCCGACCGACTGGTCGAGCACGGCCTGCCCGGGCTGCCTGCGATCTATCTCGCGTTCCTCGACTCCGAGAACCGGACGATCGGCCGCGAGCGGCTGGCACACGTACCCGAGCCCCAGTGAAACGCTTCCCAAGCTCCGTCACGTCACGAGCCGTGCCGTCATGGGTGTGGCGCTTTGCACGGCACTCGTGTCGCCGGTGTTCGCGGGCGAGTGGTCGGCCACGGCCGGCTGGGGGCTCCGGCTCGATCAGCATTGGGTGATCCCGGGCACGCCGGGCGATCCGCCGGCGCGGGTCGCGCCGTGGACGCAGTTGCTCCTCCCGACGCTGCGGCTCGCGGGCGAGCCACTGGGTGCGCGCATCGGCGTCGCCGCATCGGGTCGCCTGGAGCTGGGAACATCCGTGACCGGCGAGGGCCAGGGGCCGCTCCGCCGCGGAAGCGCGGGTGAGGTGAGCACCTCGGTGGCGCGAACGTTCGGCCCCGGCGTCCGCTTCAGGGCCGCCGGCTCGGCGGCACGCTCGCGCGACCTGCTGGACGTGGACCAGGCGACGGTCAGCGACGACGGCGATGCGTTTCGCTGGGGCGCGTCGGCGAGCGCGGACTCGCGCTGGCTCGAGGGCAGGTGGCACGCGCACGGCTCGCGCCCGGGGTCGGGCCCGCCCAGCGACACGCGCTCGCTCGAATGGGGAGCGCGGGCATTCCTCGATCGCTCGCCGCTTGCGGCAGCGTTCCTGGGCGGTCGCGAGCGGAGGATGGAGCACGAGCGCGAGATCCAGCTCCTCGCGCGCACGGCGCTGCTCGGCGTTCAGCGCGACGTCGTGCCCGGGCTGGGGCTGACGCTCGAGTTGGGTGCGGTGCAGGAGCAGATCGGGCTCGAGCGCGAGCAGCCGCGCCCGGCCTATGGCGTCGAGCTCGCGAGCCCGCGCGGCGAAGCCGGCCGCGCCACGCAGCTCCGGGTGCGCGCCACGCACGAGCTGGGGAACGAGTTCGAGCTCGAGCTCGCCCACCGCAGCGGTCGCGCGAACGTGTGGGCGCGTGCCAGCTCGCGGGTCGATGTCGAAGGCCTGGGCAACGTCGGGCCGGCGGTGATCCAGCTCGCGGCACTCGGCGCCGGCGACACGCTGGCCGCGACCGTGCTCGGCATCGAGGCGAGCGTGGCGCGCAATCGCCCGTACCGCGGACTGCCGATCGAGCCGACCGCCGCCGTGCGCGTCTCCGCCTGGGTCGAGCGGCGCGTGCAGCCGTGGCTCAGCTGCCGCGCGGGTTGGGACCTGTTGCAGCGGGACTACGAGGAGGCCGTGCCGGGATTCCGGCGCTCGCGTCTCGAGATCCAGCTGCTGGCGTCGTCGAGGAGTCATCCATGAACTGGCAGTGGGATGTGAAGTCGAGGTTCTCCTGGTCATTGACGTGGCTCGTGCTGGCCTGCCTTTCGCTCCCGATCGCCTCGAGGTCCGCGCCCGCACAGGCTGCGGACAGTGCAGGCGTCGCGGAGTACCGCGTCGGCGCCGGCGACGTGCTGGACATCTCGGTGTTCGCCGGCGGCGACGGCCAGGAGCACCTGACCAGCGCCGTGGCGCCCGACGGCAACGTCGCCTGTCCGCTCGTGGGCCCGCTGCATGCCGCGGGGCGCACGGTGGCGGACCTGTCCTCCGACCTGCGGGCCCGCCTCGCGCGCGACTACTACCGCGACCCGCGCGTGAC
>DATLUU010000107.1:0-2807 GCA_035577885.1 Verrucomicrobiia bacterium | reverse complement strand
GCGCAAGAAAGTCGGCGCCATCGACGCCGCGACGGCGCTCGCGACGCCGTGGGCGCCCGTCGTGGACGAGCGGGTGTGGTCGATCTCGGTCTCGGGAACCGGCGTGTACCTGGGCGGGACGTTCCAGCGCGTCGAGGTCGTGCGGCGACGGGGCCTCGCGGCGATCGACCTGGTCACGCGCACGGTCACGAGCTGGGATCCCGATGTCGTCGGCACCGTGCACGCGCTGCTGACGGATGGCAGCACGCTCTGGGTGGGCGGGACGTTCTCCCAAGCGGGCGGGCTCACGCGCAACGGCCTCGCGGCCTATGCCCTGCCCAGCGCCACTCCGACCACGTTCGACGCCCAAGTGAACCAGGGCTCGGCGCAGATCCCGGACATCCTGGCGCTCGCGCTCGACGGCGGCGTGCTGCGCGTGGGCGGATACATCGATCACCTGGGTGGGCAGGTCCGCAACTCGGCGGGTGCGGTGGACCCGGTGACGGGGGCCGCCACGGCGTGGGACCCGGCGCCGAACACGCTCGTGCGGGCGATCGTGCCGAGCGCGGGCGGCGTGTACCTTGCTGGCGCGTTCTCGACGGCCGGGGGCGCGCCGCGCAACCTCCTCGCGCAGGTGGATCGCGCGACCGGCGCCGCGACGTCGTGGGTCCCGCCCGCGTTCGCCGGCGGGTTCACGTCCCACGGCACGCTGGTTCCCGCGAACCTGTTCTCGCTCGCCGAGAAGTCCGGCATCCTCTACGTCGGCGGCTCGTTCCAGTCGGTGGCCGGCCAGCTGCGCGCGAACTATGCGGCGCTCGACGCCTCGGGAGCGCTCGTCCCCTGGGACGTGACCGAGGTGTACACCGCCAACGCCAACTGGGGGACGATGGCGCTCAACACCGAGGGCGCGAGCGTCCTGGCCGCGAGCACGTCCCCGCTCTCGGGCGGTTTCCGGGTCCTCGATCCGTCGAGCGGAGCGAGCGCGCCGTGGCCGCCGTCGCTGCCCGGGGCCCAGGCGGTGGACTATGCCAGCGGCTACGTGCTCGTGGGAGGCAACTTCCTCGACGCGGGCACGGCGCCGTCGCCGAACCTCGCGGTCCTCGTCGACCCCGCCACGCTCGGCGTGCCGGACATGGGGATCACGAGCCCGATCTCGCTGGCGCCACCGTTCCCGAATCCCGCCCGCCTCTCCTCGAGCATCACCTGGAGGCTCGCGCGGCCCACGGTCGTCTCGGTATCGCTCGTGGATCTCGCGGGCCGGAAGGTGCGTTCGATCGCGGATCGCGCCCCGCTCGCCGCCGGTCCGCATGCGCGCACGCTCGATCTCGCGGGCCTCTCGCCGGGTCTCTACCTCCTCGACGCCGAGGCGGACGGCGTTCGCACGAGCCACAAGCTCCTGATCGTGCGTTGAGCGCGCGGACGATCGCCGCGCGCGCTTGAAAAAGCGGCGGGCGCGCGGCATCCTCCCCCGGTTCGACCCCCTTCCTCGCGCCTCCACGGCGCCCGTCCGGCACCGATCCCACGAAAGCGAGCTCCATGGCAGCCGATCCGTCACGCCCGTTCATCTACGTCATGAAGGACTTGCACAAGGTGGTGCCGCCCAAGCGCGAGATCCTGAAGGGCATCTGGCTGTCGTTCTATTACGGCGCCAAGATCGGCGTGCTCGGCGCGAACGGCGCGGGCAAGAGCTCGCTCCTGAAGATCATGGCCGGTGTGGACCAGGAGTTCCTGGGCGAGGCGTGGCTCGGCAAGGGTCACACGGTGGGCTTCCTGGAGCAGGAGCCGAAGCTCGACCCCAAGAAGACCGTGCTCGAGAACGTCCAGGACGGCGTCGCCGACAAGGTGAAGGTGGTGAAGCGCTGGAACGAGATCAGCGCCCGCTTCTCCGAGCCCATGAGCGACGACGAGATGGAGAAGCTCCTCGCCGAGCAGGCCAAGGTCCAGGACCAGATGGACGCCGGGAACCTGTGGGACCTGGACCGTCACCTGGAGATCGCCATGGACGCGCTGCGCTGCCCGCCCGGCGACTCCCCGGTCACGAACCTCTCCGGCGGTGAGCGCCGCCGGGTCGCGCTCTGCCGGCTGCTGCTCTCGCGCCCCGACCTGCTGCTGCTGGACGAGCCCACGAACCACCTCGACGCCGAATCCGTGGCGTGGCTCGAGCGCTTCCTCCAGGAGTACGAGGGCACGATCGTCGCGGTCACCCACGACCGCTATTTCCTCGACAACGTCGCCGGCTGGATCCTCGAGCTCGACCGCGGTGAGGGCATCCCGTGGGAGGGCAACTACTCGAGCTGGCTCGAGCAGAAGCGCAACCGGCTCCAGCAGGAGGAGAAGACGGAGTCGGCGCGGCAGAAGACGCTCGAGCGCGAGCTCGAGTGGGTGCGGTTGGCGCCGCGCGCGCGCCAGGCGAAGAGCAAGGCGCGACTGCAGGCGTACGAGAGGATGCTCGCCGAGGAAGGGCGCGAGAAACTGGACAACGTCGAGATCTACATCCCGCCGGGACCGCGGCTCGGGAACGTGGTCATCGAGGCGAGCCAGCTGCGCAAGGGCTACGGCGACACGCTGCTGATCGACGACCTGTCGTTCAAGCTCCCTCCCGCCGGCATCGTGGGCGTGATCGGCCCCAACGGCGCCGGCAAGACCACGCTGTTCCGCATGCTCGTGGGCCAGGAGAAGCCCGACGCCGGCACGTTCCGCACCGGCGACACGGTGAAGATCGCCTACGGCGACCAGAGCCGCGAGTCGCTGAGCGCCGAGAGGACGGTGTACGAGGAGATCTCGGGCGGCAACGAGCTGATCGCGCTCGGCAAGCGCGAGGTGAACGC
>DATLUU010000106.1:0-3030 GCA_035577885.1 Verrucomicrobiia bacterium | reverse complement strand
CGGAGACGCTGCGCCGGCTGTTCCTCACCGCGATCGAGTGCGGCGCGAGCCGCCTGTGCCTGTGCGACACGGTCGGGCACGCGACGCCGACCGGTGCGGCGAACCTGGTGCGGTTCGCGAAGCAGGTGGTGCTGTAGAGCGGCGCCGCCGTGGGCCTCGACTGGCACGGCCACAGCGACCGCGGCCTCGCGGTGGCGAACACCATCGCCGCCATCCGCGCCGGCGCCTCGCGCGTGCACGGCTGCGCCATCGGCATCGGCGAGCGCGTGGGCAACACACCCATGGACCAGCTGCTCGTGAACCTCAGGCTCCTGGGGTGGATCGACAACGACCTCTCGGTGCTCAGCGAGTACTGCGAGAAGACCAGCGAAGGCACCGGCGTCCCCATTCCCGTGAACTACCCGGTCGTGGGCGCGGATGCGTTCCGCACCGGCACCGGCGTGCACGCGGCGGCGGTGATCAAGGCGTTCAGGAAGGGTGACCGCTGGCTCGCGGACCGCGTCTACTCGGGGGTGCCCGCCGACATGGTGGGACGCCACCAGGAGATCGAGGTGGGGCCGATGAGCGGCGAGAGCAACGTGGTGTTCTGGCTCGAGAGCCGGAACATCCCGGCGACGCCGGAGCGCGTGCAGGCCGTGTTCCAGCGCGCGAAGTCGGTGGACCGCGTGCTGGAAGAGGACGAGATCCGCGCCGTGCTCGCGGCGCTGGACGAGACCCAGGTGTCGTGAGGCGCAAGGTCCCAAGCCATCGCCGCGTCGGGCTTGCAGGGGCGGTGGGCGTCGCGCTCTCCTGCTGCCTCGCCTGGGCGGCCACGGCGCCTCCAGGGAAGCCAGCCACCGCCTCCAAGCCATCCACCGCGAAGGCCGCGGCAACGAAGCCCGCGAGCCCCGGCGCCGGCGAGAGCATGAAGCCGATCGACATCGCCACGCGCGCGCGCGTGTTCGAGGAGCAGGGCGCCTACGCGAGCGCGCTCGAGGAGTTGAAGCGGCTGCGCTCGGTCGAGGGCCCCGACGCCGACGTCGAGCTGGCCGTGGCGCTCGACGAGGCCCGCGTCGGGCTCGTCGACTCGGCGTGGGCGCGGCTCCACTCCCCCCTAATCGAGAAAGCGCTCGCGGACACGACCGGCAACGTGCGGCGCGCCGAGTACCCGTTCCAGCGCGAGAGCATGTGGGTGAACGGCACGTTCGACGGCTGGTACTGGTACATCGCGCGCGCGCGCGCGGAGCTGGCGCTCCAGCGCCGCGACTGGCCGCAGATGCTGCGCATGGCGACCATCGCCGCCACGGCGCGGCCGCTCTCGGGCAAGGAAGCACTGCTCGTGGCGCTGGCCGCGAGTCACTCGGGCGACGAGGAATACGGCGAGGCGGCGGCCGCGTGGGCGTCGTACCTGGAGCCGTGGCTGCCCGAGGCGCACTACCTGAGCGGGATCTGGGCGTGGCGCCACGGCCGGCGCGCGGTGGCGCGCGCGGACCTCGAGACCGCGGCGGCGCTGGACTCGAGCTGGCGCGACCCGGTGCTCGCGTTGGCGCGGCTCGCGCTCCCCGGCTCGCGGGCGGACTCGCTGCCGACGCGCTTCCTCACCGGCGCGCGCGCGTGCGCCATGCTCACCTCGCCCAGGCGGCCGAAGCAGGAGGAGTTCGTCCAGTTCGACCGCACGCCCATGCTCGTGTTCAATCCACAGACGCAGCCGCCGGACTCGTGCCTGACGCTGATGAATCTCAAGAAACCGACGCAGCTCTACCTGCAGGTGCTGGTGAGCGAGAAAGGTGAACCGTTGATGGCGGAGCTGCCCTACGTGACCGAGGCGAGGGTGCCGGCAGGCGTGGTGAACCACGTGCTCACGCAGATCGGGACGTGGCGCTTCCTGGCGGCGCGCAAGTTCGACAAGCCGCAGCGCTCGTGGGCGTCGGTCGAGTACGTGGTCAAGCCGAGCGGGAGCGGGCTGTGAGCCGCAGCTACCCGATCGCGGTCATCCCCGGCGACGGCATCGGTCCCGAGGTGGTGCGCGAGGGATTGCGCGTGCTCGACCGCGTCGCCTCGATCGAGGGCTTCCGCACCCAGCTCACGCCGTACCCGTTTGGCGCCGAGCACTACCTGAAGACCAAGGACGTGTTCCCCGACAGCGCGTTCGAGGAGATCCGCGGGCAGCGTGCGGTGCTGCTGGGCGCGATCGGCGACCCGCGCATGGCGCCCGGCTTCCTCGAGTTCGGCATCGTGGCGCGGCTGCGTTTCGGGCTCGACCTGTTCGCGAACATGCGCCCGGTGAAGCTCTACGACGAGGCGCTCACGCCCTTGAAGGGGAAGCAGCCGGAGCACATCGACTTCCTGGTGGTGCGCGAGAACACGGAGGATGCCTACGCCGGCATGTGGGGCCAGTTCAAGAAGGGCACCGCCGACGAGGTGGCGACGCAGGAGATCCTGTTCACGCGCAAAGGCACGGAGCGTGTCATCCGCCACGCGTTCGAGACCTGCCGCGCGCGGGCGCGGAAGAAGAAGCTGACGCTGCTCACCAAGGCCAACGCCATCCGCGCCATGGAGCTGTGGACGCGCACGTTCGCCGAGGTGGGCGCCGACTACCCCGACGTGACGCGCGAGCACCAGTACATCGACGCCGCGTGCATGTTCGTGGTGACGCAGCCGGAGCAGTACGACACCGTGGTCACGAGCAACATGTTCGGCGACATCTTCACCGACCTGGGCGCGGCGCTGGTGGGCGGGCTCGGCCTCGCCGCGAGCGCGAACCTGCATCCCGGGAAGGTGAGCCTGTTCGAGAGCATCCACGGCTCGGCGCCGCAGTTCGCGGGCCAGAATCGCGCCAACCCGCTGGCCACGATCATGGCGGTGTCGATGATGCTGGATTACCTCGGCGAGAAGGCGGCGGCGCAGCGCGTGGAGGACGCCGTGGTGCGGCTGCTGCGCTCGCGCCAGCTCCCGAATCTCGGCATGGACTCCGGATTCTCCACCGACCGCGTCGGCGACCTGGTGCTGGCGGAGCTCGCGGGGGCCGGCGCCGGGCGCTGATCGCGCACC
>DATLUU010000105.1:0-11395 GCA_035577885.1 Verrucomicrobiia bacterium | reverse complement strand
ACCTCGGTCGTGGCCCCGCCGTGTTCGCCTCGGTCGTGAGCGTCGTGGCGTTCGACTTCTTCCTCGTGCCGCCGCTCTACACGTTCGCCGTCTCGGACACGCAGTACCTCGTCACGTTCGCGGTCATGCTGCTCGCCTCGCTCCTGATCGGGACGCTCGCGGCAAGGCTCCAAGCGCAGGTGCAGGCCGCGCGCGTCGGGGAGCGCCGCGCCGACGCGCTCGCGCGGCTCTCCGGCGAGCTGGTGGCGCTCCAGGACCGCGGCCGCATCCTCGCCGTGCTGCTCCGCCACCTGGAAGACGTGTTCGAGAGCCGCGGCGTCGTGCTGCTGCCGGATGCCCAGGGCCGGCTCGAGGTTGCGCAGGGCGATCCCGCACTCCTCGGCGCGGGTGCGCACGAGCGCGGCGTGGCGCAGTGGGCGTTCGACAACGGCCAGGCCGCGGGGCTCGGCACCGCGACGTTGCCGGGGAGTCGCTGCCTGCACCTGCCGCTCCGGGGCTCCCAGCGGGAGCTGGGCGTGATCGCGCTCGAGCCGCGCGACTTGAGGAGCCTGATGGCGCCCGACTCGTTCCGGCTGCTGCGCGCGTTCGGCAACCATGCGGCGCTGGCGCTCGAGCGCTCGGCGCTCGCCGAGCAGGCGGAAGGCGCCCGGGTGCAGTCCGAGACCGAGCGGCTGCGAAGTGGCCTCCTGAGCTCGGTATCCCACGACCTGCGCACGCCGCTCGCGGTCATCACCGGCGCCGCCTCGACACTGCTGGAAGATGAAGACCGGCTGGACGCTTCGGCTCAGCGCGAGATGCTGCGCAGCATCGCCGACGAGGCCGCCCGCCTGAACCGCCTGGTCACGAACCTGCTGGCGATGACGCGCCTCGAGGCGGGCGCGCTCGAGGTCAAGCGCTCGTGGCATTCGCTCGAGGAGGTGGTGGGCGCGGCGCTCCACCGCCTGGAACCGCTGCTGGGTGGCCGTCCGGTGCGCGTGGGCCTGCCGGCGCAGCTCCCGCTCGTGGCCGTGGACGAGGTGCTGCTCGAGCAGGTCGTCTTCAACCTGCTGGAGAACGCGGTCAAGCACGCTCCTTCCTCCACGCCGATCGAGATCGAGGCGCGCGTGCGCGACCACGAGGTGGAGCTGAGCGTTGCCGACCGCGGGCCCGGCCTGCTGCCGGGCTCGGAGGAGCGGGTGTTCGAGAAGTTCTACCGCGGCGACGCCTCGCGTCGCGCTGGCGGCGTGGGCCTGGGGCTCGCGATCTGTCGCGGCATCGTCGAGGCCCACGGCGGCCGGCTGCGCGCGGCGAACCGGCCGGACGGCGGCGCGGCGTTCTCCTTCACCCTGCCGCTCGACGCGCACGCGCCCGTGGTCGAGCCCGAGCCGAGCCTCGAGCCACCGCACGCGGAGACACGCCCATGACCGGCTCGGGCGCGGTGCCGCTGGTGCTGGTGATCGAGGACGAGCCGCAGATGCTCAAGTTCCTGCGCCCCGCGCTCGAGGGCCACGGCTATCGCATGATCGAGGCCCGCACCGGCCGCGACGGCCTCACCGAGGCCGCCACGCGCTCGCCCGACGTGGTGCTGCTGGATCTGGGATTGCCGGACCTGGACGGGCTCGCGGTGACCGCGCGCCTGCGCGAGTGGACGCAGACGCCGATCGTGGTGATCTCGGCGCGCGGGCGCGACGAGGACAAGGTGGCCGCACTCGACGCCGGTGCCGACGACTACGTGACCAAGCCCTTCAGCGTGCCCGAGCTGCTGGCGCGACTGCGGGTGGCGCTGCGACACGCGGCTCGCGTCGACGGCGTCGAGGCGGCGCGCTTCACGATCGGGGACCTGGACATCGACCTCGAGAAGCGCCGCGTGCTGCGCGCCGGCGAGCCGGTGCGACTGACCGCCATCGAGTACCGCCTGCTCGCGGAGCTGGCGCGCCACCCGGGGAAGGTGCTCACGCATTCCCACCTCCTCAGACAGGTGTGGGGACCCGCGAGCGCGCAGCAGAGCCACTACCTGCGCGTCTACATGGCGCAGCTGCGGCGCAAGCTGGAGGAGGATCCGGCGCGACCACGGATCCTCCTCACCGAGCTGGGCGTGGGCTACCGGCTGCGCGAGCCCTGACCTACCACTTCTCGTCCGCGGTCGGCCCGTAGATCGACGGGATCGGCACGTCGAGAAGCCGCAGATAGACCGTGAGCTGGCCGCGGTGATGCGAGAGATGGTTGATGTTCTGCCGCATCACCGCGAGCCGCGGCATCGTCATCAGCACGCGCTCACCCATGGTCAGCGACCACGGCTCACTGAAGTCCTCATCCTTGGCCTGCGCCAGTACTTCCCTTGCTTCCTTGACGCAACGGTCGAACTCGGCGAGCAGCGTCTCCGTGGTCTCGTTCGAGTACCTCGGGGCGCCCGAGAGATCGAGCGAGGACTGCTTCATGGTGTGCGTGATCCAACCCGGCATGCGCGCCACCAACTGGGAGAGATGGGCGAGCGAGAACGACTTGGGATGCGGCTTCCACTCCCCCTTGGCGCCGGGGACGCGCTCCAGCAGCCGGCGCGTGGGCGGCATCTCCGCGTCGAGCTCGGCGAGAAAGGCCTGGGCGATGCTCGGGGAAGTGGTCTTCGTGGGCATGGTCATGACGGGACCTCGCAGCGAAGGTGGGTTGGCCGGCAGCACGTCGCGGGGTGACGCTGCATCGCGAGCATAGCGCCAACGCCAAGACGAGGTCATGTCCCTCCCATGTCGCTGACAACTCCACGTCATCGATGCGGAATGCGAGTGCATTCGGGTGTCGTGAGTGCCTCGCTCGTGGGTTTGCGCTGGCGCTACCCCGAGAGCGGATGCAGGCTGCGATCATGACACCCCGCGCTTTCGAGCCCGATCGTCGCCGCCTGCTGCGCCTGTTCGTGGCGGCACCGTTCGTCTCCGTTCTCGCCGCCGACCTGCTGTTCGCGGACGAGGCGGACGCCGCGGATGCGCTGCTCGCCGCCACGGCCTCCGGCCGCAACCAGACGCCCACGCCCGGATGCGGAGACGACGATGAGCGGACGCCCGAGGAGGCGGCGGGGCCGTTCTTCAAGCCGCGCTCGCCCGAGCGCACGTCGCTGCTCGAGCCGGGCATGAAGGGCACGCGGCTCGAGCTCTCCGGCCGCGTGCTCGGCAGGAACTGCAGGCCGATCGCCGGCGCGCTCGTCGATTTCTGGCATGCGGACGACGGCGGCGCCTACGACAACGACGGCTTCCGCCTGCGCGGCCACCAGTACACCGACAACCACGGTGGCTATCGCCTGAGCACGATCCTTCCCGGCGTCTACACCGGCCGCACGCGGCACATCCACGTCCGCGTCCAGCCGGCCGGCGGCCAGGTGCTGACGACGCAGCTCTACTTCCCCGGCGAGAAGCGCAACCGCGGCGACGGGCTCTTCCGCGGCGAGCTGCTGATGAGCCTCGATGCGAACGCCTCACCGCAGCAGGGCCGGTTTCACTTCCTGCTCGACGCCTGAGCTGCCCAGGTGAGGCCAGCGGCCCCGGGCCTGGCGCCCGGGGCCGCGCCAATTCCAGCGCCCTAGTGTTGCCAGGCGTACGACACCTTCAGGAACGCCTGCTGGCGTGCCCTCTCCAGCTCGGTCGTGGTGCCGGAGTAGGCGCTGTCGTCGCCGTAGCCGGCGTAGAACACCGTCTGCCAGTTGAGCTTGTACGCGAACAGCCCGCTCAGGGACAGCCCCGCCGACCTGAGCGTCACCGGGAACGTGTAGAGCGACGGGTCGCGGTCGGTCTGCAGGTACTGGCCGATCAGGCGCACGAAGCACTTCGAGCTGAACATGTACGTGCCCCGGGCCCGGCCGAGGCTCGCGGTGAACAGCCGGCCCGAGCCAAGCGACGGATCGTCCACGTTCACCCAGCGCGTGCTGCCGGTGAACGTCAGGTTCGTGTGGTCGTCGGGCCGCCACGTGCCGCTCGCGTTCAGGTTCACGCCCGTGCCCTCGCGGGCGTTGTCGAAGTCGATCTCGTCGCCGAAGTAGCCGATGAACTGTAGATTCCCGATCGAGCGCGACGGGCTGGCGTCGATCTCGAGCCGCGGCCGGAAGCGCTGCAGCGTCTGGCCGCCGACCAGGAACTCGTCGGCATTCAACTCGAGGCGCGTGAAACTGGACCAGCGCCCGTCGGCGCCGAAGCCCAACTGGGCGTTGCGCTGCAGCGTCGCCCCGGTTCCGACCTCTTCATCGACGAACGCCTGCGCGAACGTGCGGATCCGGGTGAAGAACTTCTGGTGCGGTCGCACGGTCCAGCCGGTCTGCGCGTAGGCCTCGCGGAAGCCGACCTGCGGCATGAACCCGTTGTCGGCGCGGAACTCGGGCCCCAGCTCCTGGCCCTGGGTGAAGAAATCGAAGTGAGCGTCCGCGTACTGGTACCAGGCGATGACCGAGTGATCCTCGAGGTGCTGGCCGGTCCACTCGCTTCCGCCCAGGTCGGGACGGTTCGGCGTCTTGCTGTCGCTCCACAGCGCCTGCGCCGTGAACGTGTTGCGCGCGTTCGGGCGCCACTGCATGTCGGGACCCACCACCCGGTTGTGACCACCCTCGTCGTACTCGCGGGAGGTGGCGAGCACGCTGAAGAACGACTGCCCGAAGTCGCGGCGCGCACGGACGATGGAGGCGTTCGACCACAGGTCCTGGTTCGCGAAGTCCGAGCCCTCGGGCCCCGGCAGGATGACCGCCCCGCCGCCGGCGTCCCTCGCCCACAGCGCGGTGAACGCCGTGCTCCCGGCCTTCCCGGTCGCGCGCGCGCCGGCGTCCGGGTTGGTGATCGTGCGCGTGTACACGGCCTGGAACGGCGTCGAGAACAGGTCCACGCCCTCGAGGAAGAACGTGCGCTTCTCGGGATAGAACAGCGCGAAGCGCTCGTTCGCCACGATCTGCGCGGCGTCCGCCTCGACCTGGGAGAAGTCGGGGTTGATGGTGCCGTCGAGCGCCAGGCCCGAGAGCGGGCTCCACTTCACGTCGACGCCGTACTCGTCCTCCACCGGGCCCTTCTCGAGCGGCGTGCCGAGCGGCGCCTGAACCTGCGACGTCCCGGAGGGGATCATGGGAAGCGCCGCCGTCTTCTGTGTGGTCGCGTACGGGGCCACCACCAGGTGCGAGCCCTGCGGCAGGTTGTCGAGCCCGGTCATCTTGCTCGAGTTGCAGATGAAGCAGCTGACGTCGCGCGGCAGCTTCGCGGAGAAGAACTGGTAATGCTGGTCGCGCGGGTAGTTGCGGTAGAGCAGGATGCCCCACGTCGGCGCCGGCGTCTTCGCGTAGCGGAGCGACGAGAACGGTACGCGGATCTCGAGCGTCCACCCGGTGGCGGTGACCTTTCCCGCCGTGTCCCAGAACCAGTCCGGCGAGCTGTCCTCACCCGTGACGTCGCTGGAGATGGCGTCGTACTGGAGGCCGTTCGCGTTGGCGAGGAACATCTGCGCCGTCTTCGCGTCGTTCCGGCTGTCGACAATGATGCCGCCGTAGTCGGTGGTGCCGGAGATCTGGTCGTGGTCGCCGAGCGGCGCGCGGATCAGCTTCGGGCTCGGGTCATCGAACTCGAACGCCGCGTAGAGGAACTTGTCGTCGTAGGCGAGCCAGGCCACGTTCTTGACCTGGGGCTCGACGCTGTCGCCGACGCGGGTCTCGTACCACTGGGTGACGGGCGTGACCCCCTTCCAGGCTGGGTCGGAGAGATCGCCATCGATGGTGATCGGGGCGCTGATGCGGGTGATGGTGATCGGGGGGCCGGGCTGTGGCTGGGCCGCGCGCGCGGCGCCGGCGCCCGCGAGGCAGGCGAGCACGGCGAACGCAATACGCTGGTACCACGGAGAGGCGGGCAAGGCCATGGGGCATCGGTCCCTTGGAGGGCGGATCCAAGTCTAGGTTGGACCGCGCACGACCGCGGTCGGGATCCCGGCACGGCGGATACGCGCATCCTAGGGACGCGGTTGCGTCGCGCGCAGCCGGCGCCTTCCCACCGTGGGCGGTCGAGGGCCGAGCGCCCCCGGGCGCACGCCGAGCGCGCGCCCCGCGGCTCAGTGGATCACGACGGCGCGGACGTTCTTCCGTTCGCGCCCGTCCGTGAGCGTGACGAAGTAGATCCCGGCCTGAAGAGAGCGGTCGGGATCGAGCTCCAGGACGTGCTCGCCGACGCCGAGCGTTCCGGCGTCCACGACACGCAGCCGGCGCCCGGCGAGATCGAAGAGCTCGAGCGCGGCCGGTCGCGGCTCGGGGATCGCGAACCTGACCAGCAGCCCGCCGGACGTGGGATTCGCACTCAACAGCCCCAGGGCGAGGCCCCGAGGCCGCTCGGGCGGAGGCGCGGCGAGCGTCGCCCCCTCGCGCGCGTCGAACACGAACGCGCGCGCACCCGCGGGCGGCGTGCCCGGCCACGAGGCGTTGTCGGCCCAGTCGCTCGCGAACATCACGCGCCGCCCGTCCGGCGAGGGCACGCCCTGCGCCTCGGCTTTGTAGAACGAGGCCGTGCTGTGGTAGTGGCCGAAGCGCTGCACCTGCCCGCTGCCGTCGGTGCGTATGGCCACGATCTCACCGTGGAAGCGGAAGCCCGCGTACTTCGGATCCCGCGAGTAGGAGACGTAGAACCAGCCCGGACGCAGGAGGCTCCGGGCGGAGCCGTCCGCGTAGGACGGCTCGTTCACGGGGTTCGTGAGCGAGGTCACCTGGCCGTCCCGCAACCGCACCTTCACCACGTGGCCGAGCGTCGACCCCGGACAACTTCGGCCCCCGATCAGGATGTCCTCGTTGTCGTCGTCGATGTCGTAGGTCATGTCCGCATGCTTGAGCGGGAAGATCCAGCCGTTGGGCCGCGCCGCGAACGAGCCACAGCGCAGCGAGCCGTCGGCCATGTTGTGCGCCCGGATCACGAGTGAAGTGTCGACCTCGAAGATGCGATGCATGTCGCACAGGGTGTCGCAAATCGTCGAGTCGGTGTCGCGGCCATACTTGACGTCGATGTAGCGCCCGGTGGGCGAGATCGAGACGTGGGCGACGTGCCCGACATCCGGCTGCGCCACGTCGAGGCTGCAGGCCGCGAACGTGTACACCGGCCCGATGCGCCGGTACGGGTACGGCGGCGCCACGTTCGCCGGCGGGTCCATGTCGACCACCACCATCTGCGCCTGGTTCGCGATGACGACGAAGCGGCCCGAGTTGGACACGTTCCCTTCGCCGGAGCCGATGCCGTAATCGGAAACGATCGGCAGCGTCCAGCTTCGCGTCTTCACGCAGTTGACCACGTCGAACCACATCAACTCGGTGCCGGCCCTGTTGACGTTGATCTGCTCGCGGGAGTGGACGAGCTTCGGGTGCCACCGGTAGTCCCACTGGTCGTAGTTGGGACAGGGTCCCTGCACCGGCTGGTAGGTCGAGCCGTCGAGCAGCACGGGCGTGTAACCGGTGCCGTTGTTGTCGAGGCTCAGCAGCGTCATGGTCGAGTTCCACGGCTGCACCTTCGAATAGCGGTGCCGTGCCACGCTGCCCCAGGATGCGCCCAGCGCACCGAGCGGCATGCCGGCGTCGTCCGAGATGCGCGTGACGACCGTGCCGAACGTGGGGTCGAGGATCGGCATCTCATACAACGGCTGCGCCACGGTCGGGACGGAGAACACCGCCGCCGAGTCGGTCACCATCGGGATGAACCCGGAATAGGTCGCCGCCGCGACGCCGTTCGCCGATACGGTGAACAGCGCCAGCAGCAGCGCGGCCGTGTGCGGGACGGCCGCCGCTGCGCGCTTCATGGGTCTTGGGAAGCCTCGATGGAACGACGGAGCGTGATGGAGAGCGCGAGGTCTCGGGTCGTGATTCTACCAGCAAGAGCGCCATCACAAGCCGTAAAACACCCCATTCATATATGAATGGGGGCCACTTTCACACGGCGGACGTGGGGCCGGCGTCGCCAGCGTACAGTCTGGCCTCACTTCGTTCGCTGGGACGTGACGCCGCGACTTCCGGAGCGTCGCTACTTCCCCATCAGCCGGAGCACGCCCACCGTCATCTGCGGCAGGTAGGTGATCGCCAGCGTGCCCGCGCCGAGGATGACGAGGAACGGCACCACGTGGCGATAGAGCTGGGGCAGCGGCTTCCCGAAGCGCGAGCTGGAGAGGAACAGGTTCAAGCCCGCGGGCGGGAACAAGAACCCCAGCTCCAGGTTGGCGAGGAACACGACGCCGAGGTGGACGGGGTCGACGCCGAACGCGGCGCCGATCGGCGCCACGAGCGGCGCGAGGATGACGATCGCGGAGTAGATCTCGAGCACGCTTCCGAGCACCAGCAGCACCACGTTCAACGCCAGCAGGAACAGGTGCTGCGAGTGGATGTGGGCCTTCACCGTGGTCAGGAGCAGGTCCGGGATCTGGGCGTCCACGAGCCAGCTCGTGAGCCCGAGCGCGGAGGAGAGCAGGATCAGCACCGAGCCGCAGAGCACCGCGGCCTTGACCAGCACGCCGGGCAGCTCGCGCAGCGGATGGATATCGCGGGTGACGAAGCACTCGACAACGATGGCGTAGCCGAACGCCACCGCCGCTGCCTCGACCATGGTCGTGAGCCCGGTCGAGAACAGCCCCACGACGATCACCGGCACCGAGAGCTCCCAGCGCGCCGCCCACCCCGCCGCCGCCGCCTCGCGGAGCGAGAACGCCTGGCGGCCGCTGATGTGCTTCCTCCCCACCGCCATGCCGTAACCGGCGACGATCAAGATGAGCAGCAGGCCCGGCAGCAGTCCCGCCAGGTAGAGCGAGTCGGCGGGCACGTTCGCGACCACGGCGTAGAGGATCACCGGCAGGCTCGGCGGCAGCAGCAGGCCGAGGCTCCCGGACGCGGTCACGAGCCCGAGGGAGAAGCCCTCCGGATAGCCGTCCTTGAGCAGGATCGGCAGCAGCAGCCCGCCGAGCGCCATGATGGTGACGCCGGAACCGCCGGTGAACGTGGTGAAGAGCGCGCACACGGCGGCGACCAGCACGGCGACGCCGCCGGGCATCCACCCGAACACCGAGCGGAAGAAGCGCACCAGCCGCTGGGACGCCTGCGACTCGGCCATGACGTAGCCGCACGCCGTCAGGAGCGGCACCGCGGGCAGGGTCGGCGACACCATCAGCCGGTAGATGTCGGCGGTCACCGCGGATACCGGCACGCTGTCCCGGAAGAAGAGCGCGAGCGCGATCCCGCCCATGGCCACGAACACCGGTGCGCCCACGAGGGCGGCGAGCACGATCACCGCGACCAGCGGCAGCGAGAGCGCGGGCGCGGCCGCGGGCACCAGGCCGAGCGCGAACGCCGCCGCGATGGCAGCGAACGCCACCGCACGCCCGGGCCAGCGGTCGGAGGCGCCCCACGCCATGCGCGCGGCAAGCAGCCCGAATGCCACCGGCATCACGCACTCGCTCACCCACACCGGCAGCCCGATCGCGAGCAGCTTCCCCTGCTCGCGATCGGCCTGCACCACGCCGTAGGCCGAGTACGCGAGCACCCCGCACACCGCCGCCGCGACCGCGGACGAGAATACGCGCGCGGCGTCGCGCAGCTTCGCGCGTCCGATCGCCTCCGCGGTGGAGAGCGTGAGGTGGTGGCGCTCGCGCGCCGCGAGCAGGCCGCCGAGAAGGGCCAGCCACAGCGTGAGCTGCGCCCGGTACTCGGACGACCCGGGCACGCCGAAGCCGTGGAACGGACGGCCGAGCGCGTCGATGAGCGGGATCGCCATCGACAGCAGAAACGCCACCACCAGCACACCGCCTTCGAAGCGGTGCACGAACGACCGGGCGCCTGCGGCCGGGGCGCCTTCCGTATGCGCGTGCATGCGCGGGCGGCTGACCCGCTACTCCGCCTTCACCGTGAACGCGATCGAGGCGCGCGTCGTGTCCCAGTCGAGGTTCAGCACCCCGCCCGTGGCGCTGGGCTCGACGCTGATCGTGAACCGCTCCACGACCTGCGGCAGCGTCGAGGTCTTCATGTCGATCGTGTACAGGTCCTTCTCCGCCTTGTGCGCCGTCCCCCACTGGCCGGTCTCGCTGTTCACGATCAGCTTCCAGCCGCTGGCCGTGGGCACCGTCCACAGCGTATAGAACCCGGCGGGCACCACGGTGCCGCCGAAGTCGAGCGCCTTGTCGGTCTTGAACTGCGTCGCCGCGTTGGCACCCGTGCGCCACACCTCACCATAGGGAACCACGCCACCGTAGACGACGCGGCCGCGCTTTGACGGCCGGCTGTAGTCGATCATCAGCGCGGCGCCGCCAGCGTTGTCGACCTTCACCGTGTCTCGAGGCGACAGCACGCCGACGCCGGCGCCTGCCTGCTCGCGCGCCGTGTACGAGGCCACCAGCGCGTCGAGGTCCAGCTTGTCCACGCGGGTGATGGCGAACTTGCCCGTCCCCGAGACCGGACGGGTGCCGAGGATGCGGCCCTTCTTGTCGACCTTCGCCACGTAGACGTCCAGGTGGGTGTTCTCGATGCGCACCGAATCCTTGCCCACCTTGGTGAGGAGATAGCGCTCGGTGTTGGCGGCGCCGATGAAGTACATGCTGCCACCCAGCGTGTCCGACTTCGACTTCATCAACGCGGGCATGAGCGACTCGTAGCCGGACCACGGGCTCGCGGAGCCGACGAACAGCGTGCCCGGCCCCACCGCCACCGCCGAACGCGACGGCGGATTGGAGCCGTTCTTCACCTCGCCGCGCAGCGAGTCACCGTCCATCTTCGCGTCCACGCTCTGGGTCGGGGCCTCGGAGCCGGGAGGGGTCACCACCAGCGCCAGGTGCGTGAGGGAGCCGTTCTTGAAGTCGTACACGTAGTGCCGGCGCAGCACCCGCGGCGCACGGCCGACCTGGAACACCTCGAGGCGATCCTTGCCGCGCGTGTAGCGCTCGGCGCCCACGGTGTCCCGTCCCAGCGTGACGATGAAGCCGCCGGATTCGGCCGCGGCAGCCGGCATCACCGCCGACGCGAGCAGGAGGACAGCAAGAACGGCGGGGGCGGCTCTCATATCGAGGACTCCTCGGGAAGCGAAGGCGGTGGGAACGCGGGCGCGGACCGTGACGGGAACCGCGGCAGCCTACCCGACCGTGCGCGCCGCGGAAAAGGCGCGGCGCCCGGCGGGAGCATCCGCCGGGCGCCGGGGCGCCTGCCGAGAAGGGATCAGTAACGGCTCTGGGCGCGGAGGAACCAGCCCTTCGCGGTCTCCTGCGTGCGCACCAGCGGGTCGCCCGAGAAGCGGCTGAAGTTGTAGCCGACGCCGAGGCGCAGGTGCGGGTTCGCATCCAGCGAGAGCTCGTTCAGCCAGCCGCTGCGGTTGTCGGCGAGCTCGAGCTGCCGGAGCATCCGGTACTCGACGCCGAGCAGCACCGGCGACTGGACGATCCGATAGTCGAGGCGGCTCGTCCACAG
>DATLUU010000104.1:0-25821 GCA_035577885.1 Verrucomicrobiia bacterium | reverse complement strand
CAGGCCCGCTTCGAGCGCCAGCTCGGCGATGCGGATGGCGGTGAGCGGCGTCAGCTCTGCGGGCTTCAGCACCAGGGTGTTGCCGGCGGCGAGCGCGGGCGCCGCCTTCCAGCCCACCATGATCATCGGGAAGTTCCACGGGATGATCGCGCCCACCACGCCGACGGGCTCGCGCAGCGTGTACGTGAACAGCGACGGGTTCACCGGCGTGGTGTCGCCGGTGAGCTTCGTCGCCCACCCCGAGAAGTAGTGGAAGCAGCGCGCCACCATGTCGATGTCGACGTAGCGCGACTCGAAGATCGGCTTGCCGTTGTCGAGCGTCTCCAGGCGCGCCAGCTCGTCGGCGTGCTCGAGCACGAGGTCGCCCACCTTCCACAGCACGCGCGAGCGGTCGATGGGCCTCATCTTCGACCACGCCCCATCGAGCGCGGCGCGGGCGGCTTTCACGGCGCGGTCCACGTCCTCGGGCCCCGCCTCGGCCACGGTGGTGATGGGCTCCTCGGTCGCGGGGTTCACGGTGGTGAACGTGGCGCCCGAGGCGGCGTCCACCGCCCTACCGTCGATGATCAGCCGGCCCGGCTTCACCGGCGCGAGTGTCTCCGCCATTCGCTAGTCCTCCGTCAGCACCGGTTCCCCGGTGCGCGCCCTCTTGATCTGTACGGCGTGATGCCGGTCGTGTTCCGGCAGCCCCCACATCATGTCCGCGAACGCGTGCCCGCGCTGCCACACGTCGTCGGGGAGCGCCGGCACCTCGTGGAGCCGGAGCAGGAGCTGCTCGCGCAGCGAGTCCAGCCGCCGCACCGCGCTGTCCCACGTGAGCGCGCGCAGGGGGGAGAGGTGCTGCTCGTTCTTCACCGCCTGCTCGGCATCGCTGATGCCGGCCCAGGAGCGCGGCTGGCCGTGGAGCGTGCGGTGGAATTCCTCGAGGCGCACGCGGTCGCGTTCGCCCAGGTGGAGCACGATCTCGAGCGGCGACCACTTGCCGGGCGCGATCGGGCGGCTGGCGTTCGCGATCGAGAGCCCCTGGATCGCGGCCTTGACCGCGGCGCGGGCGCGCGCCAGCTCGAACAGCAGCTCCTCACGCGACGAGGCGTGCGCGCGCTGGGTGGCGAACGCCGGCGTCACCACCTGGCGCACCGCCGCCGCAGGGGCGGGCTCGCGGCGCACGCCCGCCGGGCGTGCGGCCGCGGTCCGGCGCGTCAGGCTGCGCTGCGGCGCGGCGCTCCGCTTCGGCGCGGCGCGCTTCACGCGGCGCTTCGCCGCGCTCGCGCGCGCGAGCTTCTTCTTCGCCGGGGCCCGGCGCTTGGCTCCAGCGCGCGGCTTGCCGGAGCGCGCACTGCTCGCGCTCCGCCCGGCGCTCTTCCGCCTCGACTGCTTCTTTCCTGCCGCGCGTGCCACGCGGTGTCCCCGATCGGCGGCCGACCCCGCGGAGGCCGGCGCCGCTATCATTGTCCCCGTGGAGTGCCCCGGGTCGGACCCGCGCGCGACGTTCGCGTGCGGGACGTCTGCTGCAAGATCACGTCGCGACGGTGTCCGCCACCGCCGGATACTCGTACACCCCGCGGCCGCTCTTCCTGCCCAATCTGCCGGCGGCCACGTACTGCTCGATCAGCGGACAGGGGCGGAACTTCTCGCCCAGCGTCCGGTGCAGGAAGCGAAGGATGGAGAGCCGCGTGTCGAGCCCGACCAGATCCACCAGCTCGAACGGCCCCATCGGATGGTTCAAGCCCAGCTTCAACGCCTTGTCGATGTCGGCGGCGCTCGCCACGCCCTCCTGCAGCATGTAGAACGCCTCGTTGCCGATCATGGCATTGATGCGGCTGGTGACGAAACCCGGCGACTCGCGCACGGTCACGCACTCCTTCCCCATCCTCTTGCCCACTTCCTCGCAGGCCGCCAGCGTCTTCTCGCTGGTCTCCAGCGCGCGCACCAGCTCCAGGAGCTTCATGCGGTGGACGGGGTTGAAGAAGTGCATGCCCACGACCTGGGGCGCGCGCCGCGTCGCCGCGGCCATCTCGGTGATGCTGAGCGACGACGTGTTCGAGGCGAGGATGGCGTGCGCGGGCGCGACGCGTTCCAGCTGGGCGAAGATCTCGACCTTCAGGTCCATGCGCTCGGGCACGGCCTCGATCACGAGGTCGGCCTGGCGTGCGGCGTCGTCGAGCGAGGTGACCGTGCGCAGCCGGCGGCGCGCTTCGATCGCGTCCTGCTCGGCGACACGGCCCAGGGCGACGCCCTTCTCGAGGTTGGCGCCGATCTCGCTCGTCGCCTTCTCGAGCTGCTCGCGGCTCGTGTCCTGGAGCGTGGTGACGAAGCCGCCGAGCGCCGCCACGTGGGCGATGCCGCGGCCCATCAGCCCCGCGCCCAGCACCGCGATGTTCTGGATGCTCAAGCGCGTCCTCCGAAGCGTTCCACGAGTTTCCACGTGGCCGGGAACACGGCGGCGGCGAGCGCCGCCTTGATCAAGTCGCCGGGGACGAACGGCAGCAGCCCGGCCGCGAGCAGCGAGTCGGCGGGCACGAAGCGCGAGAGCTGGCCCAGACCCAGGCCGAAGATCACCACACTGCCCGCGATCATGGAGACGAACATCCGCCACGGCGTGCGGTCGAGAGCGTGCTCTGCGAACGCTCCGGTCATGGCGGCGGCAAAGGGAAACGCGGCGAGGTAGCCGCCCGTGGGCCCGATCAGCTTCGCTGCGCCCGCAGTACCGCCGGCGAAGAACGGCAGCCCCACCGCGCCCTCGATCAGGTACAGGCACTGGGCGAGGAACGCGCGCCGCGCGCCCAGCACCGTGCCCGTGAGCAGCACCGCGAACGTCTGGCCGGTGATCGGCACCGGCGTCCACGGCAGGCGGATCTCGACCTGGGCCGCGGCGGCCGTGAGCAGAGAGGCGACGATGACCAGGACGGTATCGGTGAGAGCGTTCGAGTGAGGGACTGCGACGTCGGCGAGGGTGAGCGGTCTGGCGACGGACGCCATGCGAAAGCCCCTGAGGGTTCGGGATCGTTGCGGGCGGACCGGGCCTGTGCCGCGCATGGGGGGCGGCAGCCCGGATTGCGAGCGCAAAGTCGAGCCGGAGGATACTGGAGCCGCGCGCGGCACGGCAACGGCGGTGTGGGCGCCCCTTCAGGCCCCCAACCCGAACGGGCGCACCGGGCTCGGGCGCGCGACCGGTCACTTCCGCTGGAACAGGCTCCAGGTGGCGAACAGGTCGGTGTCGAGCTTCATGCCGTTCTCGCCCTGGTCCCAGCCGAGCGCGTGGCCCATCGCCCGGGCGGCCGGGGAGTCGTCGCGGTCGAACTCCAGCACCCTGAAACCGGCACCCGTCCACATCTCGCGCGGGAACGGGCAGCGGCCGTCGGCCCACGGGATGTAGGGCTTGTCGGGCGGCGCGGGGGCCGGGCAGAGGTTGTAGATGAGCACGCGGCCGCCCTTCTTGACCGAGCGGGCGAGCGCCGCGACGAACTCGCTGTCGCTCACCCCGAGGTGGACGAGCAGGCGTGGATCGACCGGCCGGGCCGGGTGCAGGTAGCCGTTCTTGAGCGTGTTCTTGCTGATGAAGAGGTCGAGCTGTTCGCCCACCGTGCGCCTCATCTCCTCGGTGGCGGGCCATTGGCCGGTGGCGAGCGTGACGCTGCCCGGGCCCACGGCACCCTGGTCGCCGGGCTCCGAGTAGAGCGCCGCGAGCAGCGGGTCGACGTCGATGCCGATCGTGGTGGCGCCGTTCTCGGCGAGCAGGCGCAGCTGCCCGAGCATGCCGCAGCCGAAGTCGGCGACACGCATGCCGCGAACGCTGTTCACGCCGTTCTGCCCCAGCACCTCGAGCGCGCGCGCGTAGGCGAGCGGCGAGCCGTAGCGCGTGTCGTAGTAGAACTGCTCGTCCAGCGTGCGCGAGACGAGCATCGCGCGCACGCTGTCGGGGAGCTGCTCCGCCTGGCGCGCGGTCCAGGCGTGGGTGCGCGCCGAATCGCGATAGACCGTCCGCGGCTCGACGCTCGGGAGCTTCGGCACCGCGGCGAGGAAGTCGCGGACGAGCGGCGTCTTGAAGAGCGGCGCGAGCGTCTTCGCTTCCGCCTGGAGTTGCGCGACGCGCGACGGTGTGTCCTCTGCAGGCGCGGCGCCGCGCGCCGCGGGGGCGAGCGCGGGCAGGCTCGCGGCGAGGGCGAAGATGGCGATCAGCACGTTCGGCGGCCGGAGCATGCGCGCACCCTGGGCGCGGCACCCGTGCCGCGGCCAGCGCCCGCCGACGGACGCGGGCATGCGCGCCCCGGCCGCGCGCGGAGCCGCGCGGAGTGCGGTGCGTGCGTTGACGCCCCGCGGCATGGGCGGCTAGCGTCCGCGCGGCTTTGACATGTCGCGCGCTGATCGCGCGCTCCCACGGAGACTCCCTCATGGCCGGGCCCCACACCATCCGCATCGCCAACGCTGGCGGCTACTGGGGCGATGACCTGTCGCAGTTCAAGCGCCAGGTGGAGCTCGGCCCGGTGGACTATGTGACGCTCGACTTCCTCGCCGAGATCACGATGTCCATCATGCAGAAGCAGCGTGCGCGCGACCCCGAGGCCGGCTACGCGCGCGATTTCATCGCCCAGGTCGAGCTCACGCTCGACCTGCTGCTCGAGAAGCGCGTCAAGGTGGTGACGAACGCCGGCGGCGTGAACCCGGCGGCGTGCCGGCGCGCGCTGCTCGCGGTCGCGGCGAAGCAGGGGCGCGCCATCGACGTCGCGGCGGTCGCGGGCGACGACCTGATGGCGCGCCTCGACGAGCTGGCCCGGGCCGGCGCCGCGCTCGACAACATGGAGGACGGCCGCAAGCTCGCCGGCGTGCGCGCGCGCGTGTCGTCGGCGAACGCCTACTTCGGCGCCTGGCCGGTGGTGGAGGCGCTGAAGAGCGGCGCCCAGATCGTGGTCACGGGCCGGTGCACGGACACGGGCATCACGCTCGCGCCCATGATCCACGCCTTCGGCTGGCGGCCCGACGACTGGGACCGGCTCGCGGCGGGCATCGTCGCCGGTCACATCGTCGAGTGCGGCGCGCAGAGCACGGGCGGCAACTTCACCGACTGGCACGACGTGCCGCGGTTCGCCGAGATCGGCTACCCCATCCTCGAGGTGAACGCCGACGGCTCGTTCGTGGTCACGAAGCACGAGGGCACGGGCGGCGCGGTCACCGTGCGCACGGTGAAGGAGCAGCTGGTCTACGAGATGGGCGACCCGCGGAGCTACATCACGCCCGACGTGGTCGCGGATTTCGCGAGTGCCAGGCTCGAGCAGGCCGGGCGCGACCGCGTGCGCGTGTGGGGTATCCGGGGCCGGCCGGCGCCGTCGTCGTTGAAGGTGAGCGCCGCCTACGCGGACGGCTGGAAAGCCAACGGCACGCTCATCATCTCCGGGCCCGAGGCGCTCGCGAAGTCGAAGGCATTCGCGGAGCTGTTCTGGAAGCGGCTGGGGATCGGGTTCGAGGACACGCTCACCGAGCACGTGGGCGCCTCGGCGTGCTGGGGGCCGCTCGCGCCGGCGAGCGAGCCGAACGAGGTGCTGCTGCGGCTCGGCGTTCGCGACGCGGATCGCGGCAAGATCGAGGCGTTCTCGAAGATGGTGCCGGCGGTCATTCTTTCCGGGCCGCCGGGCGTGGCCGTCACCGGCGGCAGGCCGCAGGCGCAGGAGGTGGTGGCGTACTGGCCGGCGCTGGTGCCGCGCGACCTCGTGCGGCCGTCGCTCATCATCGAGGCCGGCGAGCGGGCCCTCGACTGGCCCACGCCGCTCGTCCCGCCGGGCGCGCCCGTGAACCTCGAGACGCCGGCCTGGCCCAAGCCTGCGGCGGGACGCGACGAGATCGTCACCGTGCCGCTCGGCAAGCTGGCGCACGCGCGGAGCGGCGACAAGGGCGACATGGCGAACATCGGAGTCATCGCGCGCGCGCCCGAGATCTACCCCTGGCTCGCCGCGACGCTCACGGCCGCGCGCGTGAAGGAGTACTTCGCCGGCATCTGCCGAGGCGAGGTGGAGCGCCACGAGGTGGCGAACCTCTGGGCGCTCAACTTCCTGCTCGGCGAGTCGCTGGGCGGCGGCGGCACGGTGAGCCTGCGCCTGGACGCGCAGGGGAAGACGCTCTCGCACGCGCTGCTCGCCATGCCCGTCCAGGTGAGCCGGGCGTTGATCGCCTGCGCTGAGCGCGGCGATGTCGAGCACCGCGCCATGGTCGGGGCATAGGCCAGCAAGCCGCTGTGCCGCAGCGCGTTGCCGCGTCTGCAACCTTCGGAGCACCCACTTTCGTATGGACATTAGATTTCAGAGTGATATCATTCTGAAAGCTTCGAAAGGAGGCCGTCCCCATGATCCGCGAGAGTCCCGCGAAGTCCGGTTCGGGCATGTTCATGCTGTTCCTGCTCCCCGCCCTCATCCTGCTCTGCATCTGGTGGCTGGTCGGCGCCGCCCGCGCCGGGTCGCTGCCCCAGGTGCTCGGCGCCGTGTTCTTCATCTTCGTGCTGGCGATCTCGCTCGGCGGGTTCTTCGTCGTCGAGCCCAACCAGGCCTCGGTGCTGTTGCTGTTCGGCAACTACCGCGGCAGCGAGCGGCGTCCCGGCCTGTGGTGGGCGAACCCGTTCATGACCAAGAAGCGCGTCACCATGCGCGTGCGCAACTTCGAGAGCAGCAAGCTCAAGGTGAACGATCACGACGGCAATCCGATCGAGATCGGCGCCGTGGTGGTGTGGCGCGTCGTGGACTCGGCCGAGGCCATCTTCCAGGTCGACAACTACGACAACTTCCTGCACGTCCAGAGCGAGGCCGCGCTGCGCAACCTGGCGGTGGGGCATCCCTACGATGCGCACAACGACGGCCAGATGTCGCTGCGCGGGAACACGCTCGAGATCGCGGACCTGCTCAAGGGCGAGATCCAGGCGCGCCTCGAGAAGGCGGGCATCGAGATCCTCGAGGCGCGCATCAGCCACCTGGCGTACGCGCCGGAGATCGCGAACGCCATGCTGCGCCGCCAGCAGGCGAGCGCGGTGATCGCGGCGCGCACGAAGATCGTCGAGGGTGCCGTGAGCATGGTGCAGATGGCGCTCGACGAGCTGTCGAAGCGCGCGGTGGTGACGCTCGACGAGGAGCGCAAGGCCGCCATGGTCAGCAACCTGCTGGTGGTGCTGTGCAGCGATCACGAGACGCAGCCGATCGTGAACGCCGGCACGCTCTACCAGGGATGAGGTGAGCGGCTCGTGGCCGAGCGCAAGCCGTTCCTGCTCCGGATCGACCCGGCCGTGCTGGACGCGCTGCAGCGCTGGGCCGCGGACGACCTGAGGAGCCTGAACAGCCAGATCGAGTTCGTGCTGCGGCGAGCGCTGCAGCGCGAGGGGCGGGCGCTGGGTACCAGGCCATCGCGCCCCGCACCGCCCGCGGGAACGGAGGAGCGGTCATGAAGCGTCCGCGCGTGATCGTGCACGCGCCGCGTGTCGACGCACCCGGCGCGCGCGAGGTGGAGTCGCACGGCGAGGTGCACGCGCTGCTGCCGCTCGGCAACGCCGGGGCACCCGACAAAGTCGGGTCCGCTGCGCTCTACTGGGAGCAGCCGCGCGTGTTCCGGCGCGAGTGGCGGCTGGTCTCGGAGCGCGGCGAGCACCTGCTGCTCCACGGCCACGGCATCTCGCGCCGGAACCTCGCCGCCGAGACGCCGACCGCCACGTGGACGCTCCTGCGCTCCTTCGGCGGCAACGTGACCGCCGCCGATCCCGAGGGCCGCGAGCTGGCGAGTGTGCCGCACGGCTGGTTCGGCCGCTGCCGCTTCGAGCTGCCGAGCGGGCCGACCTTGAATTGGCGCCGGCGGATCTGGGTCGGAGAACGCATCCTGGAAGACGTGGAAGGCCACGAGCTGCTGCGCCTGCGCCGCCGGTTCGCGTTCCTCCGCTTCCAGGCGGACGTGTCGCTCGCGGAGGCCGTGCGCCGGCGCGACGACCTGCTGCTGCTGCTCGCGGTGACGTTCTTCGCCTGGCTCAGCGAGCCGAGGGGGCACGCGCACTGAGCGCGTGCCGCAGCGTCACTTCGACTTGAAACGGGACTTGAGCTCGCTCCAGGTCGATGGTTTCGCCAGGCCGGCGGCGCAGTTCGCGTTGCCGCCCTGCCAGGTCGCGACCTGCGACGCGCCACCCATGGCGTTGATGCCGTCGGTGAGAACCCAGGTCTTGTTCTCCCACATGTGGCTGTTGGCATCGATCAGCCGGCCGGGATCCGTGAGCTTGATCGCCTCGATCTTGATGCACACCGGCGCCTCGCAGCCGCCGCACGAGCCCGCGCCGGTGCTCTTCTGGTGGTTGATGAGCAGCTTGAACCCGGCATATGTGCGCCCGCTCGACACCGGGCCCATGGCCGATGGAGGCACGGCGCCCACCATCCGCACGTTGATGCCGGTGCCATCCGCCTCCCACGCCCCGAAGCCTCCCCCCGCCTGCCCCGACCAGGGATCGTCGCAATCCACCTGGTCGCTCATGTCGAACGCCAAGGTCACCGACGAGCGACGGCAGCTCCCGGCCGAGAACATCATCCACCAGCTGGGCGCTTTGCCGTCCGCGGTGGTGATGCGCAGGACCACCTCCATCCCGCTCAGGTGCGCGATGCCGCTCGGCGGGTCGAACGAGCCCACGAGCAGCTCCTGGCCCGTGCTCTTGTCGCAGGCGAAGTTGCGGTTGGCGGTGCCCTCGCACCCTCCCCAGCGGAGCGAGACCCCGGAAGCATGGGCGGTCGATGCGAGCGCGAGCAGCAGGAGCAGGGCGGCGAACCGCTTCAAGCCAGGCCTCCGATGGGCGTGTGGACGGGCGACGGCGCGTTTCGGCGCGCCCCGCCGGCCGTCGAGGGCCGGCAAGGCGCAACGAGTCTGACGGGCGACCCGGAGCGGCGCAAGGCGTGTCGCCGTGAATTCGCTCACCGCATGACCACGAAGCGGCCGGTCTGGTGCGAACCGCCCGATTCCACGGTGAAGAGGTAGATACCCGAGGCGATGTCCTGACCGTTCCTTGAAATCAGGTCCCAGTGCGCCTCGCCGTCCCCGCGCGTGCCGTCGTGATCCAGCGTCTGCACCAGGTCGCCGGCGAGCGTGTAGATGCGGATGGTGCATTTCGTCCGCGGCAGCCCCATGAAGTCGACGTGCCGGGCGAACGTGTCGCCGGGCACCGGCGGGCGGTCCCACGGCGCGTGCGCGCGGTAGGGGTTCGGCACCACCCACACGTGCTGCCCGCTCGTGCGCGCCTCGTCGCGCGGCGTCACCAGCGAGTCGAGCCCGGCGAGGATGGGGCTCTCGAGCAGCTCGGTGACCGGCACGCCGCTCACGACCTGGAGCGTGCGCTGGCTCACCGCGGTGACCACGTAGATGTAGTCGAACCCGTTCTGCACGCGTCGATCGGTCCACTTGTAGCGGCCGATCGGGTGCAGCTTGCGCTCGTAGAGGATGCGCTCGTAGTCCACGGTGGTGTCGGTGACCTCGGCGAGGGGGCGGGCGCCCAGCGTGGTGTCGCGGCCGAACGAGGCCACCTGCTGGAACCTGCCCGTGGGCGGCACTTCGGCCGCGCGTCCCCGCCAGTTGTCGAGACGGTAGAGGTTGTACCCCACGAAGCGAACGTTCGTTCCGCTGGTGATGTGGGCGTCCTGCAGCAGCTCGCTCTTGTCGTCCCACTCCACGGTCACCTCCCGGTCGCCGGGCACCGCGCGCCACGACGGCGGCACCGGGGTGCCGGCCGGGTCGCGCCAGCGCGCGAACGTCTCCTTGCCGTCGAAGCCGGTGCACGCGTCGCAGTCCATGTCGGTCCACACGCAGACACCGTGACGGTAGTGCACGTCCACGAGCGCTTCCGCGATGCTGGATGGGTCGTACTTGCGGACGCAATGGGCATCCATGTCGAACTCGAGCCCTTCCGGCGGCTCGTAGCAGGTCTCGTGGCCGGTGAGGCCGCTCCTCCCCTGGCGCCAGTCGCCGAACAGCGAGACCGACGTGTCCGGCAGAGCGTTCACGTAGCCGCCGTGGTGCACCTCGACCGCGTGCGCGATGTCCAGGTCCAGCGACTCCGCCGCGGCGGCCACGAACGCGTAGTCCACCTCGTAGCTGCTGCCGGGGTCGAGCCGCGGGAACGGCCCGCAGGTCACGAGCGCGACGTAGTCGTGCGGCCGATCGAGGCTCGGCACGCCGCCGTACTCGCCCGCCATCGCCCGGTAGCGGTCCGCGTCCACGATCGGCAGCCCTCCCTGGCCCGGGGGCAGGTCGTTCGCGAACCAGTGGACCTGGAACGACACCTGGAGCGGCGCGACGATGAACGGCCGCACGATCGCATCGCTGACGCGGTTCTGGAGCGGCAGGTAGCCCAGTGGGTCCACCGTGTGCCAGAGCGGAACCAGGGCGATGCTCCCGAGCCCGTTGCCCTGGCGCGAATCGCTCACCACCGCACAGGTCCCGGTCTTCGTGCTGAGACAGCTCCTGAACCATGGGAGATTGTCGGGCCGGGTGCGCACGGACGGCACGGACGCGAAGCCATCGTCGAACGACACCGCGTAGGACTTCGTCGCGGCGAGGTCGTCGACATGACCACCGGACGAACCGGACTCACGGGCATCGATGTCGGCGAGGAGCCCGATGCGCACCTCGGTGAGCGGCCGGAAGCCCTTGTTCGTGACCGTGAACTTGATCCCGGCCACGTGGTCGTAGCCCGGGATCGCCCACGTGAACGCCTCCTGCCTCACCTCCAGGTGGAGCGGCACGTGCGGCTCGCCGTTCGCGTAGCCGAACTCCACCGCCTCCGGCTGGTCGTCCGTGTAGCGCGCGCACAGCTCCTGCGTGCCGGCGAGCCCGATGTCCTCGTCGATCTCGCCGTCGCCGTCGTTGTCGATCCCGTCCAGGAACTCTTCGTCGACACGACCGTCGCCGTCGTCGTCCACGAACCGCAGCGTCCCCGGCGCGCCGGCGTACGCGACGCGTACGTGGTCCTCCGGCGAAAGCGTGGGCCGCCACTCCATGAGCGGCCCGCCCGAGACGCGGTGGACGCCGAGCGCATCGGCCGCGCCCACCCACAGGTCGGCGTGGTTCAGCATCTCCTGGCCGCTGCCGCGCGGGAACTCGAACGATGGGTCGAACGAGCGGCCGATGGCCTGGAACGGATTGCCGAGCGCGCCGACGTTGGTGACGCGCATGGCGAACGCGCCGGCGTTGAGCGTGGGCCCGCGGTTCTCCACGTCGAGCACGGCGGAGGCGGGAGCGGCGATCCCCGCCAGGCCGGCAGCGACCGCGAGGGCGACAACGACGGGCGCGCGCAGGTTCAAGGCTTCCTTCGGACACCTGGGGGATGTCGTGTGATGGCCGGAAAGCATAGAACCGGCCCCGGGTGCGGACAACGCCCGGGGCCGGTGTGTCGAAGCGGACGGAGAACGCTACCGGTAGAGCTTCTTCAGCGCTCCCCACGTCGTGCCGCGGACTGCGGTCGGCGCCAAGGTGCAGGTGAGGTCGAGATCGTCGAAGTAGGCCGGCACCTCCCCCACCGTGGCGCTGAAGTTGTACGCGCCCACCCAGCCGGTGAGGATCGGGTCCGTGGCGTCCACGATCGGCGTCGCGTTCAGCTTGACGCCGTCGAAATAGCAGTCGAACGAATTCGCGGTGGCGTCCACGCGCATGTGGTGCCAGCTGTTCACGGTGGGCACGCCGGCCGGCAGCACGGTCGCGAACCAGCTCGCGAGGTCGGGCACCACCGGATTGCCGCCGACGAACTTGCGGAAGCGGATCTGGAACAATCCGGCGTTGATGACGAATTGGTAGAACGTCTGGAAGCCGTTCGTGGGATCGGCTCGGAGGATCAGGCCGCGGCGCGTGTTGCCATCGCCGGTGAAGAAGTTGCCTTCCCAGACGTAGTCCGCAAAGCCATCCGGGTCCGTGGCGCAGGCGGCGATGCCGCCGAGGTTGATGTCGTTGTTCTGGAGCACGGCGACGGTGTTGTCGCCGGAGGGATTCGGGATCGCGGGGTTACCCGCGGGGAGCACGAGCGGCGTGAACGTGCGGCCGACGCCGAAGCCGGGCAGCCAGGTCTGCTCGAGCGCGCCTCCGGGCACGGTTTCCGACTTGATGCCGGCGGCGTTTGCGCTTGAGACGACGGCCGCGAACAAGATCGCGGTGATCCACGCGTTGCGAGCAAGGGACAAGGGACACCTCCGGCGAGCGGTTGTCTGGGGCGTGAACAACGTACGGTGTCAACGGTGTCATGCGAGTCATCGGGCGAGCACGAAGCGCGCGGCGGCACCGCGCGGCTCGTCCTCCACCCTTGCGAAGTACACCCCCGCCGGCGCGGCGCGGCCGACGAGGTCGCTTCCCTGCCATTCCACTGCACGCGCTCCGGCCGGGAGCAGCAGCGCCGCCACCTTCCGGCCGGTGAGGTCCAGCACCTCGACCGTGCGCGCGAGCGAAGCGGGCTCGGTTTCGAAGTGCACCCGGGCGTGCGCGAGCGCCGGGTTGGGGGATACACGCAATGTACCCGTGATCCTGGCGTCCTGCGCCACGGGCACGTCGAGCACGCTGGCGTCGAGATGCTTGTCCAGCATGGCGATCTTGCGCTGGATGGTGCCAGGTGTCAGGCCGCGGTCGCCGATGATGACGCACCCCGCCTGGTTCGTGGCGGAGGCCTGGAACAGGATCCGCACCATTCCCAACGGATTCCGCGTGGACAGCGAGAAGAAGCGCTCGTCGGTGTTGGGGGTATTGGTGATGTTCTGCGCCGGGTAGGTGACGCCGTTGCGCGCGACCACGCAGAAGATGTCGCCGAACCCGACGCCGGTGACGACGCCGGGCAGTCCCTCGTCGGCCGTGGGATCCACCTGCGAGTCGGTGAAGCGCAGGAACGCGATGTAGGTCTCGGAGCCGTCGGGGCTGAAGCCCACCTGCGGCCAGTCCACCGACAGCGTGTTGAACCCGGGGTTCGGTCCCGAGAGCCCGAGATCGATGTCGTCGAAATGGTCGGCGACGCCCGCCGGCACCTGGTACACGGTCTCGACGCCGCGCCCAGGCGACCAGCGGCGGATGCGGCTCCGCCAGTCGAAGTACGAGATCGTGGTGCCCATCTTGCGCGCCTGCCACTCGCTCCACACCACGTTCGGCGTGGTGTCGTTGTAGGCGACGTGGCAGTGGACGTAGGGCCGGTACTCGGTCGACGTGGAATCCCCTTTCACGATCGTGGCGTCGCTGTAGTTCGTGAGGTTGCGCGTGGTGATTGTGCCCGGCGCGAACGAGCCGTTGCTCGATTCGATCAGGTAGACGTTGCCGCCCAGGTCCCCGACCGCGACGCCGACGCGGCCATTCGACGACGCGGCGATGCACGGGAACGCGGGCCGGCCGTCGCGGAACAGCGTCGCCGGCGCGATCGCGGTCCAGGCCCCGAGCTGCCAGTTGAAGCACGTGTACGGCGTGCCGGGCGCGGGCAGGTACGCGGTGCGGATCTCGTTGGTCTCGTCGTACTGCCCGCCGCGGGGCACCTCGCCGAGCACGGTGAACGAGCCGTTCGGGTTCGCGGCCACCTGCGGGAACAGGAAGCTCGGGCTCACGATCGGGCTCAGGTAGCCGCGGAACGTGTTCCCGTTCGGCTCGTCCTCGAGGTGGAAATAGCCGCGCAGGTCGCAGCCGTCCTCGTTCAGGTGCTGCGCGATCGCGACGCGGCCCGAGGGCGCGAGCGCGAGCGTGCCGAAGCCGCCCTCGAGGCTGCGCACGCAGCACACCGGCAGCCGCGGGTCCGTCACCTTGCCGAGGTTGTGCCAGGCGCCGGCCGCGGTGCGGTACGCGTACCCCATGCCGCGGTTGGGGTAGGGCTCCGGCGCCGAGAGGTTGGGCGGGCAGCCGCCGCCCAGCTCGCAGAAATCGTCCTGCCAGGTCACGTGCAGGCGCAGGTCGGGGCCGATCTCGATGTGGTGGCCGAGCGAGCCCATGTCCTGGAGGTCGTAGTACGTGGAATCGATCACTTCCGCGAAGCGCGGGAGCGGCACGGGGAAGAACGCCGCCGCCTGGTGCGCGCCACGTCCGCCGGCGGCGCCCACTGCGGGCGCCGCCGGCGCTGGGGGACGCGGGCCATCCGGCCCGAGTATGAGGCGACCCTCGGGGTCGGCGCCGCTGCGCGCGTGCACCGTGCCCGATGCCAGTACGAGGAGCAATGTCGCGAGGGTCGCTTTCGAGAACCTGCGTGGGGACAGGCGATAGGTCATGGACGAAGTCCGGCGACACCGTTCGCATGCGGCCACGGGAGAGCCATCTCCCGCCGCAGGGAGAGCAGAACGGTCCGGCCGGGCTCGGGAATGAAGCTCAGCGGCTCGTAATAACGCGTGTTGGTGAGGTTCGTGACCGCGAGCGCGAGGCGCGTGCCCCAGGTCACGCACGAGAGCTCCGTCGACGCGGTCCAATAGGCGGCGCGGGACAGGGTCAGGTCGCCCTTGGCGCTGGCGTCGGTCCAGCGCACGCGCACCGTGAACGAGCCATTCGGCAGCACGCGCGCGACGGGCGCGCGCAGGTCGAGCGTGGCACGCGCGGCGCCGATGTCGGGGATCGGGGCGCCGGTCGCGAGGTCGCGCCCGCGCGGGAACGCGGCATTGGCGCTCGCGTGCAGGATCCCCACCACGCCGTCGACCTGCATCTCGATGCCGTCCAGCACCGCGTGGTGGATGTTCGTGTACTGGAAGCGCGGGACCAGGTAGAGCTGGCCGATGTACTTGATCGAGATCAGGTCCTCGACGCGCGAGCGGTAGGCCGAGAAGCGGGTGGCGACCAGGTGTCCGCCCGCCATCTCGCCGGTGCGCACGCCCACCTCGACCGTGCCCGTTTTTTCCGGCACCAGGTCGGGGTTGCCGAACAGCTGCATGCCGGCGTGGACATTGTCGTTGAAATAGCGCTCTTCCAGGTTCGGGGCGCGGAAGCCGGTGGCGACACGGCCGTACGGCGTCACCGGACCGAACGCCCGCGACAGCCCCCCTTCCGCGCTCCAGCGACTGTCGGTGACGTCCAGTTCGGGGGTGAAACTCTGCGGCGTCGAGTCGGCACGGGAGTGGAGCCAGTCGTAGCGCAGGCCGGACTCGAGCCGCAGGTGCTTCCAGGTGTACCCGTAGAACCCGCCCCCGGCGAGCACGTCGCGCGTCGCGGGGGGCATGGACTCACCGGTCCCGCGCGTGGCGCTCGTCTGTGCCCCCGACGCGTTGACGAGGCTGACGTCGGTATAGCGCGGACCGTGCGTCGTCTCGCGGCGGTACTCGCCGTTCAGCTTCAGTGCGCCGATCGTCATCGATGGCTGGACGCCGTTCGACGTCACGGTGGTGCGGTCGTCCGCACGGGTGGTCTTCAGGGCCACGTAGCGCCCGCGCAGGAACTGGCTGTCGGCGGTCGTCTCCACGAAGTTCGTGCGGTAGCGCTGGTTCGACCCGAGCACACGCATCTCGGGGCGGCGGCCGGCGGCCGGCATCAGCCACTCGAGACGGTTCGCGTCGCGGGCCTGGAGCGGGAACTCGGCATGCGAGCCGGCCCCATCGCCGAACGCCGGGAGCCCGATGTCACGCGTCTCGTGCTGCGTGTGCTCGAAGTCGAGCCACGACGCGCCGAGGTTGGCCGTCGCGCGGCCGGAGATGTCGTACTCGTGGTAGCTGCTGTTGGGCACGCGGCCGTCGGGCGTGACCAGCGCATCCAGGCCGCCCGCCCCCGCCGACAGCTCGGCACCGAAGCCGGGCGAGGTGTAGCGCACGCGCCCCATGGCCGAGTTCTCCTCGCCGGGGGTCGCCGAGCGCGCGGTGAGCAGGACCGTGGCCGAGCGCTCCGTGAGCAGGTTCTTGTGCGTATTGAGCTCCACGACGCCGCCGAGCGCGTCGGATCCGTAGACCGCGCCGCCCGCGCCCGGGAGCACGTCCACGGACTCGAGCTTGTCCACCGAGACGAGCGAGGTCTGGGCGCCGTGGCCGCGGCCCATCTCCAGGCGCAGGCCGTCCACGAGCACGAGCACGCGCTCGCCGGAGAGCCCGCGCATCGACACCTGCGACGCCCACGGCCCGGTTCGCGTCACGTACACACCCGGCGTCGAGAGCAACGCGTCGGACACGGTGGCCGGCTGGAAGCGCGCGATCTTGGAGCGATCCAAGTGCACGCTGGTGGCGGAGGAGCGCGTGCCCTGCGTCGCGCGCTCGGCGTTCACGGGCACGGGCGGGAGCACGGTGACGGTGTCGGCGACGCCCAGGTGGCGCGTGGTGTCGACCTGGGTCGATACGGGCGTCGCCGACAGATGTGTGGTGTCCGCCCCGGCGCTGTCGGCGGCGACCAGTGGCAGCCCTGGGGAGGCATGAACCACCTTCGCGCCAATCAGCGCCGCGGCGAGGATCGCCGGTGTGCACACGGCAAGGCGGAAGGGAGGAGTGCGCACGGCCGAAGTATCGAGCGCGCAGCGATCTGCCTCTATTCGGAGAGTTGCGGGTTAGGGCGTATGTAGAAGTACGGATGGAATATGAACGCGTCCCGCAATTCGCGTCCGGACAGCGAGTTGCGGTTGGTATACGTTCGTATTCCCCGCGTCGGCCCCCCGGGGCGCTCTTCGCCCGCCCCCCGCGGCTCGGTGGATCGCGGCCCCTAGACCGGCCCCTCGACCAGCCCCTCGCGGATCGCGAGCTGTGTGAGCAGCGCGATCGAGCGCACGTCGAGCTTGCGCATGAGTGCGGCGCGGTGGGTCTCGACCGTGCGCGCGCTGATGTTGAAATGCGCGCCGATCTCCTTGGACGTGAGCCCGCGCGCGATCCCCACCAGCACCTCGCGCTCGCGCGGCGTCAGCTTCTCCAGCGGCCGCGTGCCGCCGGTGCGCACCACCTTGGCGAGCACCTCCTGCACCGCCGCCGAGTACCAGGGCTTCCCCGCCATGACGCTGGCGATGGCGTCGGGCAGCTCCTGCGCCGCGAGGTCCTTCGAGAGATAGCCGTCGGCGCCCTCGCGCACGGCGCGCGACACGTACTCGGCCTGGACGTGCAGGCTCAGGACCACGATGCGCGTGCCGCCCGCGGTGTCGCGCGCAGTGCGCAGCACCTCGAAGCCGTCGCCGCCCGGCATGTTCAGGTCGAGCAGCAGCACGTCCGGCTCCAGCTCGGCGAGCTTCGCCAGCGTCTCGTCGCCGCGCGACGCCTCGCCCACCACCTCGAACCCGGGCGAGTTCTCGAGCACCTTGCGCACGCCGGCACGCACCAGCTCGTGGTCGTCGGCAAGCAGCACCCGAACCTTCTTCTCGTTCATGCGCGCACCGCCATGGGCAGGTCGGCCTCCACGCGTAGTCCCCCTTTCGACGCTCGCTCCAGCCGCAGTGTGCCACCGGCGGCCGTGACGCGCTCGCGCATCCCCATGAGCCCGAGATGCGGCTTCAAACCTTCCCCGAGGCCGCGGCCGTCGTCCTCCACCACCAGCCGGCAGGCGGCGCCCTCGCGCACGAGCCGCACCCACGCCTGTTTGGCGCCCGAGTGCCGGGCCACGTTCGTGAGCGCCTCCTGCGCCACGCGGTAGAGCGTCAGCGCCGTCTCCGGGGCCCAACCCTGCGGGTCGTCGGCCTCCATCGCCACCGGGATCTGGGTCCGGCGCGAGAAATCGTCGACCAGTGCCCGCAAAGCGGGCACGAGCCCGAGGTCGTCGAGCGCGCGCGGGCGCAGCAGCTCGCTCACGTCGCGCACCTGCGCCAGCGCGTCGGCCACGCGCACGCTCGCCTCGCGCCGGCCCTCGAGGTCCAGCTCGATCTTGAGCGCGGTGAGCGTCTGCCCGACCTGGTCGTGCAGCTCGCGCGCGATGCGCCGGCGCTCCTCCTCCTGCGCGCGCAGCAGCAGCGCGGAGAGCTGCTCGAGCTGCGCCGAGCGGTGCTCGAGCGCGGTCCGCTCCTCGCCCAGCACCAGCGTCAGCGTGCCCACGGCGACGAGCACCAGCAGCGTCACGTCCACGAATACGCCGAGCAGCACGCCGGCGCCCTGCGAGCGGAGCAGCGGGTAGTCGAGGTGGTGGAGGCCCCAGAGCAGGAACGCCCACGACAGGAGCCGAGCGCCGGTGGACGGCACCGCGCGGTCCTGGCGCATGAACACGTACGCGGTGCCGAGCGTGACCGCCGAGAGCAGCAGCGCCGACGACAGCCCGGCGGTGGCCATGTCGTGCATCACGAACACGCTGTACCACGCCCAAACACCCGCCAGGAGCGGCGCGAGCACGTAGTGCGGCCGCCAGCGGACCTGGGCGGCGAACTGGAGCGCCGCCCACAGCAGCAGGAGCCCCGAGCCCATCGTCACCACCTGGTGCGCGAACAGCCAGTCGAGCCGGCGGGTCTCGATGTAGGCGGAGATGAAGATGAGCCGCAGCGCGTACACGGCCCAGGCGAGCGCCCACGTGGCGTGGAACACCTGCCGCCGCTGGCGCCAGAGACCGAAGTGCACGGCGGAAAGCGCCAGCGTGCACAGGGTCTGGAACAGCAGCGGGGCGATCTTCTCGAACGTCATGGCGATGGCGGCCTTTGGAGTGCCGGGACCGCTGGGTCGCGTGGGTGGTCCCCGGGTCACATCCGGCGCGTCAACTGTGGGCCCATCGCGGGCTTGCCGGCAAGCACGGGGCCCTGGCGGGCGTGAATGGCGGCTCCGGGGTGGCGCGGGGGCCACCCTGGCGCGCCGCAGGCGGGGGTGCCGCCGCACCTCGTGGCACGAGCCCCGATCCTCGGGACCGGGGCCCGTGCGCGTGACGCTTCGCTACGCTCAGAGTCGTGCAGCGACACAGGGACGCGCCCATGCGCGCCCCCCATGCACGTAAAGATGCGTGAATCCACGCACGGACCGGAACCAACCGAGCGCGGAATTCACAAAGTTCCGACGCGGGTCACGCCGCCGCGCGACCCGCGTATGGACCTTGGTCATCGAATGAGGGACATTGCTCCCCGATTCGTAGCGCCTCGACCCTCGGTTGCGGGAGGAAGCATGTCGACCCGACTCGCGTGGACCATCCCTGCCCTCGTCCTCGCCGCCCTGACCACGAGCTGCTCCAGCAGCAGCAACAACACCACGGCGCCCGCGCCCGTGCCCGGCCCCAACTTCAGCGTCGCTTTCCCGGGGAAGGGAACGCTGGCGGTGCCCGGCACGTCGAACAAGATCGTGTTCAACGATGTCGGGAGCTGGGGATATCGCTGTGTGCCGCACGGCGGCTCGGGCATGACCGGAACGATCAACGTGCTCGCGGGCCCCCCGGTCGATTCGGTGCTCGTCAGGGTGGGTTACGACGGCACCAACACGGACGTGCTCCGCTTCTTCCCGGACCCGGTGACGATCCACGCCGGCGGCTACGTGCGCTGGATCAACGTGAGCCAGATGACGATCCACACCGCGTCGCGCCCGTAGCACCGGCGCGAGCGACTGCGCGCACCTCGAGGCCGCGGCGACCCGATCGCCGCGGCCTCGCTGCGTCCGGTGCCGCGCAGCGGTCGCGCGCTGTGGCGGGAGCGCCACAGGTCAGCCGGGCCGGCCGAGCCTCAACGGGCTGGCAAATCGCTGGGGCACAATGCTTTGCGTCCTATGCCGAGCCATGGCACGAGGGCTGCTTTTCCTCTCCATCGAAGCACGCTCGCACCACTTCGGAGGACGTCATGAACTCGAACCTGTCGCGCACCATCCATAGCGCACTGCTCGCCACGATGCTGCTCTCCACGGCTTCGGTGGCGTACGCGCATCACGGCCGCCGCTACAAGGGCGTGTACCAGGCGTATCCGGTGCAGCGCGTCATCGTCCGCGAGCACTCGAGTGCGGCGCCCGCGGTCGCGGCGCTGATCGGCGGCTTCATCCTCGGCAGCGCGGTGGCGAGCTCGCACCCGGTCATCGTGCACGAGGCCTACTGCGCGCCGCCGGTGGCGGTGTACCGCTACTGGGACCCGTACGAGGGCGTCTGGTACGACTCGCTCGACGAGTGTCACTTCCATCGCTATCACCCCGCGGTCGTGCAGGTCGTCGACGTCCGCTCGGGTCGCACCATCCGCTCGCTCCGCTTCCACGACGGGGGCTGGCATCGAATCGGGGGCTTCGACGACTGACGAAGCCCGCACGGGAGTGGGTCCGCGGCGGTGGGGCTGGAACAAACGGGGAGCGTCCAGGCTCGCACGGCTGACCCACTGAAACGCGAAGGGCGGCGCCGAAGGGCGCCGCCCTTTCGCTTGGGTGCGCCCGGCTACGCCGCCAGCAGCTGCTCGGTGTCGGTCTGGTGCTCCTCGGGCGGCAGCACGCGGCGCACGCTCTCGCTCGCGGGCATGGGATCCCAGATCTCGTCGTCCGCCCCGCCCGTGGTGGTGGCGTCCGCCGGGCGGTGCAGCACGCGGCAGTTCGGCCGCGTGACGTCGTTCACGTTCGGCGACATCGCCAGCACCAGGTGGCCCGACTCGGTCTGCATCACCGTGCCCGCGGGGTAGAGCCCGACGGTCTTGATGAGCGCCCACAGCACCGCGGGATCGAAGTTCACCCGGTTCGGGCCCATCAGCGTCTGCAGGCCCTCGAACGCGGTGTGCGGCCGCTTGTAGTAGGCGCGGTGCGCGGTGATGGCGTCGAAGCAGTCGGCCATGGCGATGATGCGCGACAACGTCGCCTGTCCCCAGTCCACCGCCACGTCCGGATACCCGGTGCGGTTGTAGTTCATGTGGTGCTCGAGGCAGCCACGCATGGAGTCGATCATCACCTGCGAGAGCCCCGGCATGCGCGACACCATCTTCGCGCCCTCGATGGGGTGGCGCCGCATCTGCAGCCACTCCTCGGCCGAGAGCGCGCCGGGCTTGCGCAGCACGTCGCCGGCGACGCGCATCTTGCCGAGGTCGTGGAGCAGGCCCGCCACGCCGAGGTCGGCGAGCGCCTGCCGCGGCAGCCCGAGCGACTGCCCCATACCCACCGAGAGCACCGCCACGTTCACGCAGTGCGCGTAGGTGTACTCGTCGTGATCCTTGAGCGCCGTGAGCCCGACCACCGTGTAGTCGCTCTTCATCACCGTGTCGACGATCGGCTGCACCACGCGCTTCGCGTGCCTCAGGTCGGGCCGGCCGGTCTGGCGCGCGCGCAGCACGACTTTCTTGGTGCCCACCACGGCCCGCCAGAACACCTGCTTGGCACGCGCACGCTCCTGCTGCGCCTTGGGCAGGTCGTCCAGCTCGCGCACGAGATCTTCCGCGTCCATGTGCGCGGCCGGGAACGGCACGATGTTCTGGATCTGCGCCTCGTCCACCGTGTCCGGGAGCTTCGGCGCCAGCGCCGGGTCCTCGGCGGCGAGGAAGATCTGGAAGAAGCGCTCGAGCTCGGCCTCGTTGACGCCCTGCGTGAAGCGCAGGCCGCCGGTCTGGCGGCGCTCGAAGTCCGCGAGCAGCGTGTGGTAGGGACCCATGAGCGCGGTCGAGGCCTTGACGCGCACGCCGTTCAGGTAGAAGTAGTCGGCCACCGCGACCAGCGTGACCTCCTCCTCCTCGTCGAGCAGGCGCCGCAGCACGCCCATGAACTCCTGGAGCTGGCGCTGGAACGCCATGTTCGACACGTCGTACGTGCGCGCGGTGCGCATGAGCGCGACCACGCGCTGGATCATGAGCGCGCCCTGCTCGGCGAGCACCTGGGCGTCGTCCCCGCCCGCCTTGTCCGGCGCTCGCTCGGGTCCGGTCTCGCTCATGCCGCCTTCCGCTGCTGGAGCGCCGACTCGCACGCCTGCCGGATCGGCGCCCGCCGCGACTGCGCCCCCGCCTCGAGCACCGCGATCGCCTTCGGCGTGCCGATGCGCGCGAGGCAGCGCGCCACCGCGTGGCGGTGCACCTCCTGCTCGCGATCGAACCAGTTGCCGCCGTTCATCGACTGCTCCAGCTCGTGCACGACCTCGTCCCCGCCGGTGGAGGCGATCGCGGCATAGATCGCTCTGCGCTCCTCGACCGGGCGCTGGAGGAAGCGCTCCTGGGCGATGAACGCGGTGACGTAGCGGGCCACCGCCGGATCCCTCGCCGCCGAGAGCTGCTGCAGGATCTGGCAGAAGAGCCTCGTGTCCGCGCCGTCGAGCGCGCGGATCAGGACCGGGCGCGCGAGCCGTGGCTCCACCGCCTGGAGCGCGGTCACCACCTCGGCGGTGACGCGCGGGTCGGGGTACTTGACCGCGTTCTGGAGCAGCGGCACCACGCCCGCGCCGCCCACCCATCCCAGGATGTGCACCACGTTCCGCACCACGTACCAGCGCGAATCGCTGATCCAGGGCGCGAGCCGCGAGGGGTCGTCCTGCGCGCGAACCGCGATCGCCTCCGCCACCATCTGGCGCGCGAGGCGCGTCTGGCACTCGGAGAGCGTGAGCGTGAGCCAGTCGATCGCGACCGGGCCCAGCTCGTTCGCCAGTGTCACGAACTCGCTGAGCGCCGCCGGCCCCTGCGAGTCCAGCATCTCGGCGGCGCGCGTGATGGAGACCGGCTGCAGCAGCTCCTGCGCGAAGCGCTCGTCCGACCATTCCTCCGAGCCGCACGTGCGCACGAGCAGCACCGTCTTGCGCGCCTCGGCCCACGAGCCGTCGGCGATCGCCGCCCGCAGCACGCGCGGCAGGAAGCGCGCCATCTCCCGGCGGTCGTCGTCGCTCGGGTCGGCATGGAGCCCGGCGTGCGCCACCGCCAGCGCCGCCTCGGCGGGCGGCACCCTGCGCTCGGCCTCGAACTCGTGGAGGAAGCGCGGTACTTCCTGCTGCGCCATGAAGTCCAGCTCGGCGAACGTGGCCTCGACCTCCTCGGTGGACTGGCCGAGCGACCAGTCCTCGGAGCGCTCCGGCCCCGACGCGGGCTCGTCCGCCGACTTCCCCTGCTCGCCACCGGCGGTGGGCCAGGGCAGGAGCGGGCCCTCCTCCGGCTGCGCCGCGGCGTCGCCTGCGCCCGCTTCGCCCTCGGCCGGGATGTAGTCCACGTCCACGTGGCGCAGGTTCGCCTCCCAGAGCAGCGTCACCAGGTCGTCGCCGTCCAGGTTCTGGCCCGTGACCCCGAGCACGGCGTCCACGAGCGCCTCGCACTCGCGCTGCTCGGTTCCGGGCGCGAGGGTGAGGCCGCGCACGCCGTCGCGGTAGAACGCGAACGCGAGGTTGTCGTCGCGCGAGCGCGCCGGGTGGAGCGAGTGGCCTTCGCAGGTGACGTCGTCCGCGGTGAAGCGGTAGGTGACGGCACCGTACTCGGTGAGCAGCTGCTTCAAGGCACGCGCCAGCTCCTCGCGGAAGCGCACCGCGGTCGGGTTGCCGGCGTCGTAGAGCCGGCAGGTCTTGAGCGTGCGCGCGAACATGTTGAGCCACAGGCCTGCCGCCTTGACCGCGGGCTCGAGCTGGGCGCGCTCCGCGTCGGACGACGCGTCGGCGGCGAGCGGGTCCTCCTCGAGCGGCTCGGCGGACAGCGCTTCGCCGCCGAGCACGTCCCAGCCGCGGCCGGGGGCAGGGTCGCGTGCCGGCTCCGCGTCGCGCTTCGACGCGAGGTCGGCGAACAGGTCGTCGAGCCCGTCGTCGGGTGGCTTGCGGCCACGGTCGAGCGGATCGGGCTCGCCCGGCTTCCCGCCGGGGATCACACGCATGGCGCCATCCACCTCCGTGTGTGGGTCAGGTCCAGCATTGCCCGGGAGTTATCGGCTTTTCGCCGCCCTCCCTTGAGATGGCGTCCTCAGCCTCGCTGGAAGCCCGACGCGGCGCGTTGGTGGCGCGGTGCTTGACCCGCCGGGAGAGCGCTCCGGAGACTGCATCGTTCCCACCCCCCTCACCCGCCCCCGCACGTTTCCGGAGGATCTGTTCCCCCCATGGATGCCCTGCTCGCCGCGCGTTCACGCGCCCGCCGTCTGCTCTCCCTCCTGGCGCTCGCGTGCGCCGTGCTGCTCCCCCGCCCCGCCTCGGCGCTCGAGGAATGCCGGCTCATGCGCCAGCCCGACATCCAGGGCGACCACGTCGTGTTCGTCTACGCCGGCGACCTGTGGACGCTGCCGCGCGCCGGCGGCGTGGCGCAGCGGCTCACGACGCACGAGGGCCTGGAGATCTTCCCCAAGCTCTCGCCCGACGGCGAGACCGTGGCGTTCACGGCGGAGTACGACGGCAACCAGGACGCCTACGCGATCCCCTACTCCGGCGGCGAGCCGAAGCGGCTCACGTTCCATCCCGGCCCCGACGTGGTGGCGGAGTGGTATCCCGACGGCAAGTCGCTGCTGCTCAGGACGCCGCGCGCCTCGAACATCCAGCGCTACACGCGCTTCTTCAAGATCCCGGCGACCGGCGGCTTCGAGCAGCTGCTGCCGCTGCCCACGGCCGGGTACTCGAGCTTCTCCGCCGACGGCAACCTGCTCGCGTTCGTCTCGCCCTCGTACGACAACCGCACGTGGAAACGCTACAAGGGCGGCAACGCGCCGAACATCTGGGTCTACGACTTCAAGGCGAACAAGTCCGAGAACATCACCGCCGACTGGCCGGGCCCCGACGAGTGGCCGATGTTCCACGGCCGCACGGTCTACTACTGCTCCGACCGCAACGGCCGCACCGCGAACCTCTGGGCCTACGACCTCGACAAGAAGACCCAGCGCCAGGTGACGACGTTCACCGACTACGACGTGAAGTGGCCGAGCGTGGGCTCCGACGCGATCGTGTTCGAGAACGGCGGCTGGCTCTACGTCATGGACCTGCCCTCGGAGAAGCTGCACAAGCTCTCCGTGCAGGTGCCCGACGACAAGCCGGCGACGCGCGCCGAGTACCGCTCGGTCGCCGACTGGATGACCGGCTTCGACCTGTCGCCCTCGGCGAAGCGGGCGGTGATCGAGGCGCGCGGCGAGCTGTTCAGCGTGCCGGCGGAGAAGGGCGACGTGCGCGACCTCACGAACACGCCCGGCGCGCGCGAGCGCGACCCGGCGTGGTCGCCGGACGGCAAGTGGATCGCGTACTGGGGCGATGCCACGGGCGAGTACCAGGCGTACGTGATCGCCGCGGACGGCAAGACGCCCGCACGGCAGGTGACGAAGGAGCAGGGCACGTTCCGCTTCCCGCTCACGTGGTCGCCGGATTCGAAGAAGCTCGCGTACTCGGACAAGACCGGGCGGCTGTTCTGGTGCGACGCGGCGTCGGGCAAGGTGACGCAGGTGGACAAGAGCGAGTACCAGGAGATCCACCAGGTGGCGTGGTCGCCGGACTCGAAGTGGCTCGCGTACGTGAAGCCCTCGGGCGCGAGCTTCGGCGTGATCTGGCTGCACTCGCTCGCGAGCCAGAAATCGACCGCGGTCACCGACGGCATGTCCGACGACTTCTCGCCATCGTTCGATCCCGAGAACCGCTACCTCTACTTCATCTCCCGCCGCACGTTCCGGCCCGAGTTCGGCACGTTCGAGCTGGACATGTCGTTCTCGACCACGGACAAGCTCTACGCGATGACGCTGCGCGACACCACCGGGTCGCCGGTCTCGCCCGAGAGCGACGAGGAGACGGGTGAGGGCGCGGACAAGGGCGACGACAAGGCGGACAAGGGCGGCAAGGGCGCCAAGAAGGCGGAGGACGCCGGCAAGTCCGACGCCACTGCGATCGACCTCGACGGGCTCGGCACGCGCGTCGCGGAGCTGCCGATCAAGGCCGGGCGCTACCTCGCCGCGCTCGGCGCCAAGGGCAAGGTGGTGTTTCTTTCGCAGGACGAGACGCCCGACGAGAACGGTGACGCGCCGTGCAGCATCCACTGGTACGACCTCGACAAGCGCGAGGACAAGACGGTGATCTCGGGCGTGAACGCGCGCCTGGCGCTGTCGAAGGACGGCGGCAAGGTCATGTACCGGAAGGACGGCACGCTCGGCATCGTGGACGTCGCCG
>DATLUU010000103.1:0-4567 GCA_035577885.1 Verrucomicrobiia bacterium | reverse complement strand
TCGCAGGCCTGGACGCGGCACAGCTCGCGCGCTTCGAAGCAGGGCGCGCGGAGTTCATGGAAGTGGACGGCGTGAGAGAGGGCCTGGGCCCGGTGTTCAACGACGCGTCCTGCGTCACCTGCCACAACGCACCCGTGGGCGGCACGACCGGCCGCGTGGAGACGCGCTTCGGCCTCCTCGCCGGCGGCCAGTTCGATGCGCTCGAGCGATTCGGTGGCTCGCTCCTCCAGGATCACGCGGTCGGCGAGGTCGCGGCCGGTGCCGGCACGTTCACGTACGTGCCCGAGGTGGTGCCCATCGCAGCCAACGTGCGCGCAGGCCGGGTCACGACGCCGCTGTTCGGACTGGGCCTCGTGGACGCGGTCCCCGACCGCACGTTCCAGTTGCTCGCGAGACTCGAGGCCTTCTACTCGCCCTCGACCGCCGGCAGGCCCAACCTCGTGAGCGAGATCAGAACCGGTGTCACCCGCGTCGGCCGGTTCGGCTGGAAGGCGCAGGAGCCGACGCTCCACCAGTTCGCGGGCGAGGCGCTCCTGAACGAGATGGGCGTCACCAATCCGGAGTTCCCGGAAGAGAACTGCCCCAATGGCGACTGCTCCAAGCTCGCGTTCAATCCCGTTCCGACGATGAACGACGACGGCACCAGCGTGGAAAGGTCCACCGATTTCATGACCCTGCTCGGGCCGCCGCCGCGCAAGGGAAGCTCCTACCTCAGCGTGTACGGTGAGCTGGTGTTCGCGAGCGCCGGCTGCGCGAACTGCCACACGCCGGCGCTGGTGACTGGACCGAATGGGAACCCGGCGCTGTCGAACAAGGTGTTCTTCCCGTACTCGGACTTCCTGCTCCACGACATGGGAGCGTTGGGCGACGGCATCGCCCAAGGCGGTGCCGGACCCAACGAGATGCGGACGACGCCGCTCTGGGGCCTGACCGCGCACAGCACGTTCCTGCACGACGGACGCGCGAAGTCGATCGACGAGGCGATCCGCGCCCACGGCGGCCAGGGCGCGATCTCCCGCTCGCGCTACGGCCGGATGGACTTCTTCTCCCGTGCGGCGTTGCTGGCCTTCCTGCGATCGCTCTAGAGCGCCGCGCTTTCCGCGGTGCGATCCACGGGGCGCTACTTCTGCTGCTTGAGGATCTCCTCCAGTAGCGGTAACGCCCTGTCCGGATCGCGGCGCGTCATCGACTCGACAGCCTGCCGCCGCACCTCGCCGGAGGGATGAGAACGTGCGATCGATGCCAGGTCCGCCATCACGTCGCCGCCCGACCCGTCGTCGAGCCTGCCGAGGCTCTCCACCGCCTGCCGCTGCACCTGGACGCTCGGATGCATGCGCGCGATCTCCAGCAGCAGCTTCTCCGTGCGCGCGTCGCCGTGCCGGCCGAGGGTCTCCACGGCCTCGCGCTGCAGCTCCTCGGGGCCGTTCTCGCGTGCGATGCGCAGCAGGCGCTCCGAGGTCGAGTCACGCCGGCCGAGCGACTCCACGGCCTGCCGGCGCACGTCCATGGACTCGTGCGTGCGCGCGATCTCCTCCAGCTGGTTCGAGACCTGGGCTCCATCGCGTCGTCCCAGGCTCTCCACCGCCTGACGGCGCACTTCATCGGGCGCCTGCGACTTGACGATGCGGAGCAGCTCGGCGTCGACGCCGGGATCGTCCAGGCGCCCCAGGCTCTCGACCGCCTGGCGCTTCGAGTCGACGTCGCGGCCCTCGGCGACGAGCTTGGCGAGCAGCTCGTGCGCGCGCGGCGAGTCCACGCGCCCGATCGACTCCACCGCCGTGCGCCGCGTGTCCGCGTCCGGATGGCTGTCGGCGATCTTCGAGAGCTTGTCCAACGCCTGCTCGGCCGGGTAGCGGTGGCCCATGCTCTCCACCGCCATCATGCGCGCACGATCCTGCGTGTTCTTCCACGCGATGTCCTCGAGCAGCGCCAGTGCACCCGGCGTGCCGACGCGGCCGATGCTCTCCACCGCCTCCGCGCGCAGGTCCTCGTCCGGCGAGGTCTCGACGATGTTCTTGAGCCGCGGCAGGCTCTGCGCTTCCGGGTAGCGCCCGAGCGACTCGATCGCCTGGCGCTGCACTTCGTGGTCGCCGCGCGACATCGCCTCCGAGGCCTCCACCTTGGGGTTCTGCTTCGTCTGCCTGGCCTTCATCTCCGGCGTATCGAACTTCTTGGGTTCCTGCTTCGGTACGGGGGTAGGCGACTTCGCCTTCGCCGACTTGGCCTCGGTCTTCGCGCTCGCGCTGGGCTCCGGCTGCGGCGCCTGCTCGCTCACCCTCTGCCCCAGCGCGTCGAACGCGGCGCGACGCGTGCCGTCGTTGGCCTCGGACTGACCCGCGATCGCGATCAGCGCGTCGAGCGCCTCCTGCGTCTGGAACCGGCCGAGCGACTCGACGCTCGCGCGCCGCACGCCCGGCGAGGGATCCGTGTACGCCGCCGTGGTGAGGAGCTGCACGCCCTCGGTCGACGGATGCAGGGCCAGCCCCTCGACCGCGCCCCGGCGCACCTTCTCCGACGTGCTCGTCTGGAACGTCTTCCTCAGGTACGGGACCACGAGGTCCGAGTTCCCCATGAAGCCGATGCTCTCGACCAGGCGGCTCTCGAGCAGTGGGTCCTGCGTCTTTTCGGCGGAGGCGGCCAGCCACCGGAACGCCTGCTCGTCCGCGACCGACTCGATCCAATAGAGCGGCTCACCGCGGAAGTCCGCGGGAAGCTCCGCGGTCTGGATGCGTACGCGGTCGGGTGAGCCCCCGTTCATGCGGATCAGCATCAGCGCCGGACGGTGGTCCTGGTCGTCCTTCGCCATCGTCCGCTTGGGATCCGACGTGCCCTGCGCGCGACCGACGAGCACGTCCTCCATCGTGAACGCGCCGCTGCGCTCCAACTGCTCCAGGCTGATGCCCTGCGAGTCGCACAGCAGCCCGCCCTTCAAGGACAGGCTCGGCTCGAACGACCAGCCCATCCACCACACCTTCGCGTTGCTCCGGCCCGCATCGCCGCGCACCCACGCGATACGCTGCTCGAGCGGCTGCGCCGGCTCCGGCACCGGGATCACGCTCGACGGCCTGAGCAGGTTCGCATCGCTGGGCTCGCTCGACGTGTACTTGAACCCGCCCTTCATCGTGCCCGCAGCCACCGGCTGGAGCGCCGCGAACGGCAGCACGAGGAGCGCGGCCAGGAACGCCGCCGCCAGCGTGACCCCGCGGCCCACCGCGCGCCGGTCGCGCAGCGGATCCAGCACCGCGAGCAGCCGGCCCTCGAGGCTCGACGGCCGCGCGAACGCCACCGCGCCGAGCGCCGAGAGCCGCTTCGCGCGCAGCGAGCGCACCATGGCCAGCAGCTGGTCCGCGTAGTCGCTGGCGCGCGTGCGCGCAGCCAGCACGCGATCGTCACACGCGCGCTCGCGCTCGATCTGCAGCCGCGAGACCGCCCACCACACGCCCGGGTGGAACCAGAACAGCGCGCACGCGAGCTGGGCGATCGCCTGCGTCAGGCAGTCGTGGCGCTGGATGTGCGCCAGCTCGTGCAGCAGCACCGCGCGGCGGAGCTCCAGCGGCCACGAGTCCGCGCCTTCCGGCAGCAGCACGCGCGGCCGCAAGAGCCCGCTCGCGACCGGCACCAGGATGCCTTCCGCACGCAGCAGCGAGAACGGCAACGTCAGGCCCAGCCGGTCGGCCGCCTCGAGTGCCAGCGCATGCCACTCGCCGTCTCGCACCGGGCGCGCGTCGTGGAGCACCAGTCGCAACGCCAGGTGACCGGAGATGAACGTGGCCAGCACGGCGAGTGCCCCGATCATCCACACGAGCAGGATCACCGCGAAGATCGGGGTGCCCGACGGCGCTGCCTTCGTGCTCTCGCGGGGCTCCGCGGTCCACGACGTCGTCCCCGCGGCGGGCGGTGAGGTCGCCTCGCGCTTCGCCCACGGGTCGGGCTCGGCCTCGCGCTGCTTCTCGAACTTGTAGGGCTTCTCGGCCGGCGGAGCGTTCAGCTCGGCCCGGAACTCGTTGGCGGGTGTCCCCTTCTCGGAGCGCTGCTCGACCGTGGCTGCGAGCAGGCCGAATCCTGGCGCGGTCGGCGCCATGAGCGTCGTGCTCACCTTCCACCGCGGCAGCGCGACCTGCATCCACGGCAGCGCCACGAGGCCGATCAACGCGCACGCCCACACCAGGTGCCGGTGCGCCGCCGAGGCGCGCCGGAGCGCCAGCACCAGGAGCGCGGCCACGGCGAGCACCAGCGTGCCCTTGACGATCAGCTCGACGAGGAACAGCACGCCGGTGGCGACCGGCGCTCCGGACAACACGTGGACGAGGGACATGAGGTCACCTCCCCTTGCGACGAGAGGAATCGATCAGGCGCTGGAGCCGCTCGAGCTCGGCGTCGCTCATGCGCGTCGAGGAGGATTCGAGCAGTGCGGCGACGGCCTTCTCGGTGGAGTTGTCGAACAGGCGCTTCACCACGTCCTGGAGGATGGAGCGCCGGGCGCGGTCGCCCGAGACCACGGGCAGGTAGAGGTAGCGCGGCCCGTCCTGGACGTGCCTCAGGTGTCCCTTGTCCTCGAGGATGCGCA
>DATLUU010000102.1:0-2609 GCA_035577885.1 Verrucomicrobiia bacterium | reverse complement strand
GTGCGCCCGGCGGGCGACGGCTCGATCCGCTGGGACGCGCGCGACGAGTCGGGCGCGGCCGTGGGCGCGGGGCTCTACTGGCTCGACTTCCGCGCCGGCCCGCAGCACCTGGTGAAGCGGTTCGTGCTGGTGAGGTGAGCGAGTCGCGAGGCGTGATGCGGTAACGAGACGCCGCTTGGCCTTCACCCGGCGGCGTCCGCTCGCGCGACCTGTCGTCGTCGTGCCGTGAGCCGGGCGTCGCGGATCAGCGCGTGATGGCGGCGATCGAGCGCTCGAGCTCGTTCTCGGTGAGCCGCGTCGGCGCATAACGCCGCACGATGCCCTTGCGGTCGATGAACACGAACGTCGGCGTGGAGGAGACGCCGTACGTGATCATCGACGCCGTGCTGATCACGCGCGGGATCGACCCGATGCCCGAGTAGACCGCCGTCCACACGCTGTCGATGCGCGCCTTCTCCGCGGGCCGGGCCGGCGGCTCGTCGTAGTAGCGCGTGATCGCCACGCAGCGGAGGTCGCTGCCCTTGTGCTTCTCGAGCACCCGGCCGAGCGACGCCGCCTGCGCCTTGCAGTCGCCGCAGCCCTCGTACCAGAGGAACAACACGATGGGACTGCCCTTGATCGAGGCCAGCGCCGGCGGTGGCTCGCCCACGAAGTCCTCGGTCACCCACTCGGGTGCCGGCGTGCCCTCGAGCGTGAGCATGTTGAGGCGCTTGTGGAGCCGCATCAGCAGCGTCGGCGGGCCGGCATGGCGCGCGATCTCGTCGCGCATCAGGCTCGCCGCCGCCTTCTTCCCCTTCGTGCGCTCGAGCCGCTGGGCGTCGGTCTCGATCGCGGCGCCGAGCGCGATCTCCAGGTCGTGGTTCTTCTCCAGCGTGTCGCCCTTCGCCAGCCGCTGGGCGCATGCCTCACGCACCTGCTTCGCGTAGCGCTCCGCCTTCTCCATGTCGCCGAGCAGGAACGCCCCGCGCGTGAGCCACGCCAGGCCCTGGAGCCAGGCGCCGTCCTCGCCGTTCTTCTCGCGGTGCACCTCGAGGATCGACTCCGCCGAGAGCAGGTCGCCGGCCGAGAGCTTGTTGCGGATGCCCGAAACGGGCGACGGCGGCGGGGACGGCGCCGGCGTGACGGTCGCCGCGGTCGTGGCCGGCGCCTGGGCATGCACGGGCGCAAGGATCGCGGCGGCCGCGAGCAGGACGAGTGGCACGCCCACGCGGGCGGCAGGACCGCGAGCGATCATCGGAGGCCTCGGATCAGTTCGTCGTCGACCGGCCGAACGTCGTCAATCGGGCGACTTCTCCCCCACGGACGCCTGGAGTGCGGCCGCGAGACCGGCATCGCCGCTTGCGAGATCCTTCCACGCCATCTCGCGCCCGATCCTCCGGCCCTTCTCCACCAGCTTGAGCCCCGCCGGGTCGATCGTGAGCATGTAGGGCTTGCCGTCGATGTCCAGCTCCCGCTTCAGTGCCTTCTCCAGCTTGGTCGCCATGGTTGCCTCGTCTCCTTGAGTGGGTTCGTTCCCGGAACTTCGCGGCGGAGACTACGCGAAGTCGGTCACGCGCGTGAGCTCTCCCTGCCGAGAATCCACTGCCCGCGCCGCGAATCGAAAGCCCGCACCGCCAAGTCGCTGCGGTGCGGGCTCTTCAGGCGTCGGTCGATATCAGCGGTAGATGCTCTTGAGCTTGCCCCACGTGCTCGGGTGCGTGGGCACGATCGAACATTCGCCACCGAGGATCGGGGTCGGGTTCGTGCAGCCAGGACCGAAGCTGGCCGCGCGCAGGTGCGCCATGAACGGAGCGCCGTCATTCCGATCCACGTTCAAGCCACTGTTGTTCTGGCCCGGCGTGGTGCAGTAGAAGATCGGGAACGTGCACACGCCGTTCACCGGCACCGTGTAGGAGAACTGGTACGTGCCCGGGGACACCAGCGTGGCGACGATGTCGGTGTTGCCGCAGCAGGACGAGTTGACGCGCACGTTGAGCGTGGGATCGGTGCCCCCATGGGCGCACTCCGCCACGTTGCTGATCGTGACCTGGTAGGTCTTGCCCGGCTGCACGTCCCAGAACTGGACCGTGGGCCCCGTGGGTCCCGAGACGCAGCCGCCGTCCGTCGGGACCACGTTGATGAGGCGAGCATTCGCCTGCGCGAGCGACGGGAGGGTCAGGGCCGCGAGGGCTGCGAGCGCGATGAGGTGACGGTGGAACATGGGTGGGTCCTCTTTTTCAGCCAAGGGTGCGAAGAAATGAGTGCCGAGCAGCGGCCGTCATCAGCACCAGCGCGGCCATGAGAGAGAGGACTCATCTTCACGGGCTTCCCTCGGGTAAGCAAGCGCGAACTGGGCCGCCACACCGTCGTTCAGTGACTGGAGACGCCCCGCGGGCGAGCGCGTCCAAATCACTGCGAGTTCAAGCGTTGGTACCTGATTCGTGAACCGCCATAATTCACCGCGTCAGGATGACTCATCTCGCTCGCTGTGGGCCGCGGCACGAACCGGCTGAGCTTCTGCTCGCCGGTGCCGCGCCGCCCCGCCATCACGCGAGAACCGGCGAGTCCCTGTCATTCACCGCGTTCATCGCGGCCTGCCTCGGCAGGGCCGTCGACGAGCACAAGGAAGT
>DATLUU010000101.1:0-2341 GCA_035577885.1 Verrucomicrobiia bacterium | reverse complement strand
TCTCGCTCACGGCGGAGGTCGGCGCCGAGGTGCTGCTGCAGCTCTCGCGCTACGTCGGCGTCGTGCTGCTCGGGCTCGCGATCCACCAGTTCGTGGTGTACTCGCTCGCGGTGAAGCTGCTGGGCGGCATGAGCCCGCTGGTCTTCTTCCGCGGCATCCGCGAGGCCATGATCACGGCCTTCGCGACGGCCAGCAGCAACGCCACGCTGCCCACCGCGCTGAAGGTCGCGGACGAGGAGCTCAAGCTGCCCTCGCACGTGAGCCGCTTCGTGCTCACCGTGGGCTCGACGGCGAACCAGAACGGCACCGCGCTGTTCGAGGGCGTCACCGTGCTGTTCCTCGCCCAGTTCTACGGTGTCCCGCTCACGCTCGCGCAGCAGGTGACGGTGGTGTTCATCTGCATCTTGGGCGGGATCGGCACCGCCGGCGTGCCCGCGGGCTCGCTGCCGGTGGTGGCGATGATCCTGGGGATGGTCGGGGTCCCGGTCGAGGGGATCGGCATGATCCTCGGCGTCGACCGGCTGCTCGACATGTGCCGCACCACGCTCAACGTCACCGGCGACCTCGCCGCCGCGGTCGTGGTCTCGCGCGGCGAGGCGCATCAGCCGCCGCTCCACCCGTTGCCGGAATCGTGAAGCCGCCCGCGTTCGGCGCGCTCGTGGTGGGCGGCGGCGTGCACGGGCTCGCCACCGCGTGGCGGCTCGCGCGGGCACCCGCCGCAGGCGGGTCCGGCGTCGAGCGCGTGGCGCTGGTCGAGCGCTTCCGGCTCCACCACGACCGCGGCAGCTCGCACGGGTTCGCGCGCATCACGCGCACGACCTACTCCGACGAGCGCTACGTGCGGCTGACGCGCGTGGCCCATGCGGAGGACTGGCCGCTCCTGGAGCGCGAGAGCGAGCGCACGCTCATCCACCGCTGCGACGGGCTGTTCTTCGGGCCGCCCGAGGGCGACCTCGAGCGCTGGGCGGCCGCCGTGGCCGCGGCGGGTGCGAGCGGCGTCGAGCGGCTCGAGGTGCGCGAGGCGAGGCGGCGCTTCCCGGCGTTCGCGCTCCCGGATTCGGAGTTCGTGCTCCACGACACCACCGGCGGCGTGGTGGCGGCAGCCGAGACGCTGCTGGCGCTCGACCGCCGCTGCCGCGTCGAGGGCGTGCATGTGCTCGAGGAGACGCGCGTGCTGGCGATCGATCCCTCGTCGGACCCGGTCGTCGTCGACACCGATCGCGGCCGGCTGCTCGCGGAGCGCGTCGTCGTCACCGCGGGCGCGTGGGTCGCCGGCCTGGTCCCGGCGATGCGCGGCGCGGTGAGCGTCAGCCGGCAGCACGTCGGCTACTTCGACGTCGGCCCCGCGGGCGAGTTCGGCCGTTTCCCGGTGTGGGTGTATCTCGGCGGCGATGCGAGCGGCCTCTTCTACGGCCTGCCGGCGTTCGGCCGCCCGGGGATCAAGGCCGCACTTCACGGCGTGAGCGCGAGCGGCGACGATCCCGAGACGCACCCCGGGCCCGATGCGCAGGCGATCGCGGGCGTGCGGAGCTTCCTCGCCTCACAGCTCACGCTGCCGATCGGGGACACGCTCCACGCCGAGACCTGCCTCTACACGAACACGCCGGACGAGCACTTCGTGATCGGGCCGCTTCCGGGTCATGCGAACGTGGTGGTGGGTTCGATCTGCTCCGGTCACGGCTTCAAGTTCGGGCCGTTGATGGGTCGGATCCTCGCGGGCCTGGTGCTGGACGGCACCTCGGGCGTTCCCGAGTTCGAGCGATGCCGGGAGGCGTTCGCGGTGCCGTCGGTGCCTGGCGCGCACGCCCCGGGCAGGGTCCCCTAGGCGGGCCCCCGGGCCCCGGAGTGCCCTGCCGGGACGCGACTTGCAGTTTGTGTTGAAACACATGTCAGTCGCCGGTCAATAGTCCGAGCCTTCACAAGCCGCCGCCAATCGAACGGTGCGAAGGCCACAGTGCCTCGGAGTTACACCTCGTCCCCGATCGCAGGAGAATCCCTCAGATGAAGCCCTCGCCCCGCCCGCTCGCCGTGCTCCTGGCGGCCCTCACCCTGGCCTCGCAGGCCGCGGCCGCCCCCGTCACCTGGAAGGTGGACAAGGCCCATACCGAGGTCGGATTCGAGGTGCGCCACTTCTTCTCCAAGGTGCACGGGGTCTTCCACGACATGCAGGGCACGATCGTGTTCGACGACCAGGACCCCTCGGCGATCACGGTGGAGGCGTCGGCTCGAGTGGCCAGCGTCGACACGGGGAATCGCAATCGCGACGCCGACCTGCAGACGCCGGACTTCTTCAACGCCGCCACGGACTCGATCCTGTCGTTCAAGAGCACCAAGGTGGAGA